>CAZCAI010000135.1:0-2008 GCA_964496595.1 uncultured Anaerolineales bacterium | reverse complement strand
CGATGTGGGGCGCGAGCGCCGCTTCATCTAAATAGCGCTCGAAGATGCCGAGCGCGCGGCCGGTCGCCCGCAACCCCGCGATGTGGGGCGCGAGCGCCGCTTCATCTAAATAGCGCTCGAAGATGCCGAGCGCCGCGCGCATCCGCCGGGTCGCGACGCGCATATCGTGCAGCGCCTCGATATCCTCGCCCGCGCGTGTGCCCGCCTCGTTGGCCGCCATCCGCTCGTAGTGGAAGGCCAGCGCCTGGCGCGCCGCCTCCGCGATGGGATCGTCGGGATCGAGCGCGAGGTCGGGCGCCTGCTCGAGAGCCGGCAGCGCGCCGATGAAGGCCAGCCCGCGCTCGAATTTGGAGCGCGGCTCGGCCTCCAGCGCCCACGCGGCCTGGAGGAGATCGATCAATTGCGCAAGGTCGGATTCCGCGCCGGCCTCCTGAAGCTCCAGCTCCAGCTCGTCGTAGCGCTGCTCGTGGCCGCCGTGATGCAGCGTCACCGCATCCAGGCTCAACTCCGCGATCCGTGCCTCCGCGCGGGTCACGTCGCGGAGCACGCGCTCCTGGCGCAGCGTGAAGAGCGGTTCGAGCGGTAAATCGCCCACAAGCTGCCGGACGCGACGTCGCGCCTCACTGGGCGGCCAGTGGGCGGGCGGCAGCGCCGTGGGCAGGGCGACCTCCCATTCCGGGCGGCGATGGATCGCGCCCTGCGGGGCGTCCGTTCCCTGGCGCAGGCCCTTCGTCGTCTTCAATGTGATGAGGAGCTTGCCTTCCATCTGACGCTGGCGGCAAGCGTACCCGGCGTGGAGCAACGTCCATTGCGGGGTATCTAAGTAGGTGTCTACGATGTGTCGCACCCGTGGCTTCCCAACGTGGAACGGGCCAAGTCGATTAACTTGGGCGAACGCTTGGCTGATCTCTGGTTCAGAGATAGAGAATTTGGCTTCGATTTCCATTGCCTCGCTTGGGGGGGAGCTTCTTCTTTCCATGTTACTATAGGTTATTATAGAGGGATTCCTCGATTCTTTCAAGTGATTGCATAATATCTGGAATAGCATCAATCCATCTATCAAAGTCTTATACATCAAGGGCGCCACAAATCGCATCTTCTGATTTATCTGCTCCATCTGCTCCATCTGCTGATTGCTGATTTCTGATTGCTGATTGAACTACCTGCGGTATACTTGGAGATACACCATAACAGAGGGAGATACCCAAGATGCAGATCGGCATTCTAGAAGAAGCGCATAACAAGGTGGTCTGGCAGGTCAAGCGGCCTGTGTTGGGGATCGAGTTGGGGTTGCTGGCGGGGCTGGCACTCTTCGATGTCGTCGTGGCCTTCAGCTTCGCGCCGCTCCGCTGGTGGATGATCGGCGGGGTGAGCGCTCTCGTGATCGCCATTGGCCTGTTGCTGGCGTGGCAGATGCCCCGGGTGACCGGCGGCCACTTGGAACGGACGCCCACGGGCGGGACGCTCAGTCGCACTTACCAGCGGCTGATTGGCAAATCGCAGGTGATGTGGGAAACGCCCTTGGATCACGTCGTGGGCTTTCGGATGGAGTGGCGCCCTTTCGAGGAGACCAGCGGCATTACCTACGCCAGGACACGGCTGTGGGCGCTCCTCAGCGATGAGGCGGAGGTTGATGCGCTGTTGCTCACCGACTGGGGCGGGTTGAAGAAAGTCAAGGAGTTGGGCGAAGTGTTGGGAAAAGCGGGCCGTCGTTCATTCGAACCGTGGGAGCCGGATCAGACAGCCGTTCCGACTGAGCGGCTGATTGAAAATTAGATATCTGGGTAGTTTTATGAGCAGACCAAGGTGCAACTCACTTGAACTGAAGGAAAGCGCTGCCTCATGCAGTATATGCTTGGCAACCAGCCCAAAAGTGCGTTGCACCTCACTAGACTAAACGATAGACTAGCTACCGGACACTTTTTCCAAGACCATTCTTAATCAGCAGATAGAGCAGATGGCGTAGATATAAGCAGATTAGATTTCGGTTTAGATCTAAAGTCTCACA
>CAZCAI010000134.1:0-13429 GCA_964496595.1 uncultured Anaerolineales bacterium | reverse complement strand
CTATTTTGCTGTTTTGCTGTTTTGCTGTTTTGCTGTTTTGCTGTTTTGCTGTTTTACCACCGTGTCGCTGCGCCGCCTACCACTCGAAACTCAACCACCCCCACCCCAGCCCCGACCGCGCGCGAAAATCTATCACGCGAACGTTCGGCAGCGGCATCGCCGGCGCATCCGCCATGCCACTGCGCGCCAGGCCATAGATGTCGGTGTTATCCGCCGCGCGCCGCGCCAGACCCGCGTTCACGCCCCAGGCGTAGACGGGCGCCTCCGTCGCCGTGTGACCCGTCGTCGTCCACTGCACGGTGGGGAAGTTGCCGGCGCCGTTGTTTTCGAGCACGATCAGCCCGCCCGTCTCGTGATCGGCGGTGACGATGATAAGCGTGTCCTCACGATCCGCCGCCCAGGCGTAGGCCGCCTGAAGCGCCGCGTCGAAGGCCAGGGTCTCGTAAATATTGCGGGGAAGATCGTTGAGATGCCCGGCGTGATCGATGCGCGCGCCCTCGACCATCAAGAAAAAGCCGTCGGGGTCGTCCTCCAGAAGCATCAGCGTCTGCGAGACCATCTCATCCAAATGGGGCCAGGTGTCGTAGCCGCCGCTGCTGCCGGTGGCATAATCATACTCGTAGGGCAGATGCGAATCGCCAAACTGCCCGGAGACAAAATCGGTCTGGGGATCTAACGCCGCCATCTCCTCGCGGGTGGTCACGACGGTGTAGCCGGCGGCGGCAGCGTTGGCCGGACTCAGCCCGTTAGCGCCACCGCCCATCAACACCTCGGGCCGGATCGCCGTCAGATAATCCCGGGCGATCTGATCGAAGTGGGAGCGATGCGTCGCGTGGGCCGCGAAGGCCGCCGGGGTGGCGTGCGTCGCGAAGGCTGTCGAGACCAGGCCGACGCTCTTGCCGTGCGCGTGGAAGAACTCCGTCAGCGTCTCCAAATCGCGCCCATCGCCGGGGAGCGCCTGGGAGATGACGCCGTTATCGACCTTGTGACCGGTCGCCATCGCCGTGGCCGAGGCCGCCGAATCGGTGACATCGCTATTGGCCGAGTGCGTGGTCATCGTGGACGTGTAGGGGAAGCTCTCCATCAGGAGCGCGCCCGCCTGCCCGTAGCGATACATCCCGGCGGCGCGCACCTGCTCCGGCCCCATCCCATCGCCGATGAAGAGCAGGATGTTGCGGGGGACAATAGTCGAGGAGATCGGTTCCACCAGGGGCTGCGCCACCGGCGCAGTGATGGCCGTCGTCGCCGACGGCGGGGGCGTCGGCGACGAGGCCGGCAGCCAGAAGATAAGAGCCGCCAGCGCTAAAATCAACGTGCCAGACAGCAGCGCGCGTGAATCGCGAAGCTGCTTGTCGCCGATGCGCATTAGCATGATGCCACCTCCTCACTCACACGACCTTCCGGGAAGCTACAAAGGCGATCCGCGCGGCGCACCTCACATGGGCCGGCGCGCCTCGACCAGGCTGGGCGGCGCGCTGCGGGCCTTCCGCGTCACCAACGCGACCCAATCCTCCCGCTGGAGAACTTCGACCACGTACAGCCCCTCTTGCTTAAAGACCTCGATCACCTCCGCCATCTGCTCTTCCAAGATACCAGAGGCGATGAGGAGGCCATTGCGCTGGACGCGCGTCGCCAGCCCGGCGCGCGCCATTTTGATGAGAATGGGCGCGAGCAGGTTCGCCAGGACGAGATCATACGCGCCGCTGATGTCGGGCAGCGAGCCGTGGACGTGGCGGATGGCGTGCGCGACGTGATTGTGGCGCGCGTTGCGCCGCGCCACCGCCACCGCATTGATGTCATTATCCACCGCTAAAATCTCCGTGGCGCCCAACTTCGCGGCGATGAGCGCCAAGATGCCCGTTCCCGTGCCCAGATCCAAAATTCGATACTCCGGCTGCATCCATGCCGCCAACCCCTCCGCGCACAACTGCGTCGAAGGGTGCAGCCCGGTGCCGAAGGCCATGCCCGGATCCATCTCCAGAACGATCTCGTCCGGCTGCGGGTCATAATCGCGCCACGTGGGCTTGATGACCACCTGATCTGTGAGGTGCAACACGGGGATGCTCTCCTTCCAAACCGCCGTCCAATCCTGATCTGGAATGGGCGTGAAGGACGGCGCCGGAATCTGCGGCCAGATGTGGCGGAGGTGATCGACCGCCGTGGCCAGCTCCAATCGGCGCGCCTCGATGGTCTCATCCATCACCAGATAGGCCTTGACGATGACCGTCTCATCCTCACGCGGCTCGTCGGGCTCGCCCATATCGATCGCCACGCCCTGCGGCGCGTAGCGGCTGAGCACCTCGGCGACCGCCTCCGCCGCCTCCGGTGAAACCGTCAGGCTAACCTCCAACCACGAAGCTTCAGTCTCATTCATCATTATAACCCCAGTGTCTCCTTGACTTTATCCGCGAAGCTCTGCTTTTCGCGCACCACATGCTCCGGCTCGAGCGTCTCGCTCAATTCGCGGAGCAGCTCTTTCTGCTGCTTCGATAAGCGCGTCGGCGTGGCGACGTGGATCACTACGTATTGATCGCCGCGCCGCTCGCTGCGCAGGTGCGGGATGCCCTTCCCCCGCAACCGGAACGATTCACCCGATTGGGTGCCGGGCGGGATCGTCAGTTCTTCCTCACCATCTAACGTGGGCACGATCACCTCGCTGCCGAGCGCGGCCTGCGCGATGTTGATGTCCAAATCCAAAATCACGTCGTTATCCTGACGCTTGAAGTAGGGATGCGATTTGACGCGGAGCGTGATGTAGAGATTGCCCTTCGGGCCGCCGCGCTCGCCCGGCTCGCCCTGGTTCGTCAGGCGGATCGTGATACCATCGCTGACGCCAGCCGGGATGACGATGGGCAGGGTGATCTCTTTCGTCACCAGGCCCTCGCCGTAACAATCGGGACACGGCGTGCGGACGACTGTGCCTTGCCCGTTACACTGCGGGCAGGTGGTGATGTTAACGAAGGAGCCTAAGATGGTGTTCTGGACGCGGCGCTTCTCTCCAGTGCCATTGCACTCCGGGCAACGCTCCGGGTGGGTGCCCGGCTTCGCGCCGGAACCGCCACAGGTCGCGCAGTTATCCCGGCGCTGGATGACGATCTCTTTCTCCACACCGAACGCCGCTTCCTCGAAGGTCAGCGTGAGGCTGGTGCGAATATCATTGCCCCGGCGCGGGCGCGAGCGCCCGCCGCTCGACCCGAAGCCGGTGAATCCGCCAAAGAACTCGTTGAAAATGTCAAAGGGATCGCGCGCGCCAAAGCCATTGAAGCCGTTGAATCCCGGCGGCCCTTCCGCGCCGTAGCGGTCGTACATCGCGCGCTTCTCTGGATCGGAGAGCACCTCATAGGCTTGATTGACCTCTTTGAAGCGCTCCTCCGCGTCCGGCTCCGAGTTGACATCGGGATGATAGCGCCGCGCCTGCCGGCGATATGCCTGTTTGATCTCTTCTGGGCTGGCGCTCTGCCCTACATTTAATACTTGATAATAATCATTGTTCATAAAAAACCTCACGTGTGTGACTACCGAAGTCCCAGACCATCAAAACTCACAAGGGCAAGGGGAACGCCGTTAGCGTAAGAGCGTTCCCCACAGGTCGATGGCCGAAACCTCTTAAGCTTCCTCTTCTGCCTCGGATTCTGTGTCGGATGTCGATGCTGCCGCGTCCGTTGCTTGCTCTACGGTTTCCTCTACTTGCCCCGCTTCTTCCTCATCCTCTTCTTCCTCGATCACGGGCGGATCGGTCGCCACGACCACCAGCGCAGGGCGCAACACGAGATTGTCCAACGTGTAGCCCTTCTGGACCTCGGCGATGATCTGGTCTGCCTCGAAGCCCGCCAGGGATTGTTGCATCACCGCCTGATGCACCTGGGGATTAAACGGCGCGCCCGGCGCGGCGGAGATCGGCTCGACGCCGACGGCGTGCAGCACATTGCGCACCTTGCGCTCGATCAGCCAGATGCCATCCAACCACGACAGGCGCTCCAAAGCCGCGGGCAACACCTTAAACGCGCGCTCGAAATCATCCAGCACCGGCAACAACTCCTTCAGCAGATCAGCAGTCGCGCGCCGGCGCCACGTCTCTTTATCCGCCTCCATCCGGTTACGATAATTGACAAAAGAAGCCTGCGAGCGCTGCCATCCCACCTTGTATTCCTGCGCTTGCTGCTCCAGTTCGAGCGCCTGCGCCTCCAGCGCCTCGATCCTCTCCGTCAGCGCCGCGACGCTCTCCTCGGCAACTGCTTCCCCTTCCACCTCTTCGATGGATTCTTCGGGTTCTGATGCCACACCCACGCGCTCATCGTTATCCGACTCAGCCTCAGTAACTTTATCTAATTTCTCACTTTTCTTCTCGTCCGTCATATCTCCCTCCATAGTTCGTTCTTCCTTCTTCTCCTACAGAATGAGAATTATCACTCACATAATTTTACGGAATACGGAATACATTTCACTACGAAGACGGCGACTCGCCCTCCACCTCCGCGAAGACATCGTGCGCGCCGGGCTGGTAAGTCTCATAGACCAACTCACTCAGCAGATCGGCGACGAAGCGCACGGCGGAGACCGCCCGCCCGTATCGCATCCGAATCGGCCCGACGATGCCGAGCGCGCCCGTGGCGTACTTATGCACACCGTAGCGCGCAAGGATCATACTGCACGCCCGCAGCTCATCCCAGCGACCCTCGCCGCCGATGATGACCCGCACACTCCCGACGCCCACCGCCGGCGTCAGCGTCTCGGAGAGCACCGCCTGCAAGAGACTGCGCTCCTCCATCACCTGCACCACGCCGGTCGAGGCGTAATCGTCCGCGGCGAACTCCGGCTCCTGAAGCAGCCGGGAGAGGCCGTGGTAGTAAATCTCACCCGAAGCCTCCTGCACGACCTTGCCCATCATCACCGCGACGAGCTGCGCGATGCTCTGCTCCAACGTCGGCAGCTCCGAAACGCGCGCCGCGATCTCCTCGACGCCACAGCCCGCAAACGCCTGGTTCAGGCGATCCGCGGCCTCTCGCAGCGCCGATTGGCTCATTGGCTCCGCGAGCGAGAGCATCTGCTGCTCGATCGAGCCGCCCTCCAGCACCAAAATCAGCAGGACGACGCGCCCGTGCGTGAGGATCAACTCCACATGCTTGAAGATCGCGCGGGTGGTGCGCGGCGCGGTGACGACCGCCGCGCCCTGCGCCGAGCGCGCCAGCACGGTCGAGGCCAGCGGCAGCCAATCTTCGACGCTATTGCGCGCCTGATGAAATTGGTGGGTGATCATCCGCTGCTCCATCGGCGGCAGCGACTGCTCCTCCATCAAGCGCTCCACGAAGTAGCGGAATCCCACCACCGTCGGGCGCCGGCCCGCCGAGGTGTGCGGCTGGTGAAGATAGCCCATCTCCTCCAGGCGCGCCATCTCATTGCGCGCCGTCGCCGGGCTGATGTCCAACTGATAGCGCTCCACCAGCGTCCGCGAGGCGACCTCGCCCGCCGTCCGCACATACTCCTGCACGATCAAATGCAACAAGCGCGCCTGTCGCGCCGTCAGTTGCTCCGCTGCTGTGTCTGCCATAATCTCAGTTCTCACCCTATTTAGCCGATTTGAGACACGTCTATCAACACGAATTTAGCACTCCTTTCGATTGAGTGCTAAATTTACTACATAAATCATACCATAAAGCAACGTCATGTCAATAAAAAAGACCGGGGCGCGGCATTGGCCCCGGTCTGCGATGTCAACAAGAACCTATATTTTCTATGGCGAAGGAGAAACAATCCTATCAGCAAAATCAGGATATACTCGAACAAAGTCTTTAACATTGAAAGTAGCCACACGGTCGGCATCAGCTTTGACAGCCACATAAAAGATCAACGCATCATAGGTCGCGCCACCAAGTATTTCAAGCTCGGACAAATGCTCAATAATCGCCACATAGTCCTCCGCAGAAAGAGATACCACTTTACATTGCTTGAGAACATTGTGTTCAATTAATCGGCGGGCGACGCTCGGCGAAATACGGGGCTTCACGGGCAACGAAGTCAAAACAGCATAGAGTTCGGCTATCGAGTGAGCCGCCACCAATCCCTCATGAGTTGGATCACTAATTTTCTGTAGCCAAGGCAGGGCGCGTTGATGTGCGGGATGCGATTCCACCATGGCAGCAACCAACACCGAAGTATCAAGCAGAATTTTCATGCGTCCCCTCACCGCTCAATGCAGCTACTCGACGATCCCGTTCTCTGCGGGTGATGTCTGTCCAATCGCTCATCAACGCATCACTTTGCTCATCAGGAGACGTTTGACTCGCAACCACCAAGATCCCACCCTTGTCGACAAGCTGGGGCAGATTCGATTCAACCCGGAGGCGCACGCTTTCTTCTTCTCCTGGTTCAACAACGAGATGCATCCCCGGCAGCAATCCAAGACGCCGTTTGAGCGCCGCCGGTATCAAGATGCGGCCACTCTCATCCAGCAATATAGTCCTTTCCATAGCTTGTTCCATTGACTACCTCCTCAGAGACTCATCTTCATTCTACTATGAGTCCACCATTTCAGCAAAAGGTAGTTTTATGCAAAGCTCTAAGCCAATACTGCGCCCCCGATCCCCAATCTCAAAAATGCCACCTGGAGCCTCAAGCCTCCAATGCCTCATCCAGCAGCGCAACCAGGCGACGGCGGAGCGTGCGATACAAATGCCTCTTGGCAGGCAAGCCGAAACTGATATAATAGGGGACAATAACCCAGCCCATGGCATGGACGGATGGAGGCAAAGCTATGACCCCAGCTCAACCAAGTGCAGTAAATCGTAAAAAAGCAACGGCCTTTTATGAAGAAGCAATGGCAGCGTACAATCGCTGGGAGGTGGATACCGCCATCGAAAAGTTCGAAGCGGCGTTGCAGTTCGATCCCACCAACACGCAATACCACCTCAACCTGGCGCAGGCTCTCTCGCGGGCCGGGGATTTTGATCGCGCCTTGCGAGCATTGGCCAACTACTTACGACTGGCGCCCGACTCCCCCGTCGCCGAGCGGATCGAGCAGCTTTTCGGTAGCGGTATGGACCCCGTCGAAAATATCCTGACCGAGAAGATGACGGACAAGAACATGCCGCTGGAGATGATCGGCGCGGCAATTCAAATGTGGATGGAATTCCGCATCGCATTGGGCGAAGAGCCGCTCCACATCCCCAAACCAGAAGCCTGGGCCGCGGCCTTGCATTACACGGTCATCAAGGTCAACCTGCGGGAAGAGAGCCTCGAAGATTTGGCGACATTCTATGACATCACCACCGAGACGGTGCGCAAACATCATTTGACGCTCGTGAATAATTTGGATATTATGCCGTGCGATTATCGCTACTTCACGGGGGATGAAAATCCGCTGGATAAGTTGGTCGAGGCGGCGGAACTACTGGAACGCCTGGAAGAGCGCTTCAGAAAGGAATAACCCGGCATCATTGTGCCATTGCACCTTGATGCTGTTGCAACTCACATTACGGCGGGGGCTAGATCAGCCCCCGCCTTCGATTTTCGCAGAGAATTACGAACTTCCACCTTCCAGGAAGCTATAAGCGGGTTTTAGTCACCGGACACTTTTAGAAAATAGCTCACGGATTTTCACAGATTCCCGGAATGGCTCTTCCTGCAACATAAAAACTAACATCAGCCAATTGCGAATTTAGAATTTTGAATCTTTACTCAATAGCATTATTCGCAATTCGCAATTCTAAATTCCAAATTACGGAATCGGCTAAAGATGAATGTCATAACGCCGCCATCGCACATAGAACTGACTTTGGACTTTTTGACGTTTGACATTCGACTGCAAGCCAACTTTCAACTCGCAACCTGTAACTTTCAACTGATATGAGGAGAGTTCGATTATGACCGACCTGGCCCCCAGTCAATTCCGCGAGACCGCTCAGCGCATCGAGGACGAAATCCGGCGCGTGATCGTCGGGCAGCGCAACGTGGTGCACCACACGCTCATCGCGCTTCTGGCCGACGGCCACCTGCTGCTGGAGGGACTGCCCGGCCTGGGCAAGACCATGCTGGTGCGCACCTTAACCGCCGTCCTCCAATTGGAGTTCACCCGCGTACAATTCACGCCGGATCTCATGCCCGCCGACATCATCGGCACGGATGTGCTGGAGGTGGCTGAGGCCGGCGTGCGCCGCTTCCGCTTCCATCGCGGGCCAGTCTTCACCAACCTGCTGCTGGCCGATGAGATCAACCGCGCCACGCCCAAGACCCAATCCGCGCTGCTGGAGGCGATGCAGGAGCGCCAGGTGAGCGCGGGCGGCGCCACCCACCCGCTCCCACGTCCCTTCCTGGTGCTCGCCACCCAAAACCCCATCGAGTTGGAGGGCACCTACCCCCTGCCGGAGGCGCAGTTGGATCGTTTCCTCTTCAAGGTCAACGTCGGCTACCCCACGGCGGAGGAATTGACGGACATCGTGGGCCGCACGACCGGCGCAGAACTGCCCGCAGTCTCCCCGGTGGCGGATGGCGATACCGTGCGCGCGATGCAGGCCCTGGCGCGCGGCGTCCCCATCGCCACGCCCGTGCGCGCCTACGCCGCGCGCCTGACGCTCGCCACCCACCCCCGCGACGCATCGGCGCCGGAGCTGGTGCAGCGCTTCGTGCGCTACGGCGCCAGTCCCCGCGGCGCACAGGCATTGATCTGGGGCGGGAAAGTGCACGCGCTGCTGGACGGGCGCTACAACGTGGCACTCTCCGATCTACGCGCGATGGCGCCGGCGGCCCTGCGCCACCGCCTGATTCTCACCTACGAGGCCGAAGCGGAGGGCATCACCCCGGACGACATTCTCCAGGCGGTGTTGGATGCCGTTGCCGAAAGCTGATCCGCCCGCCTTAGACGTCAATCTCGCGCTCCTTTCGCGCCTGCGCTTCGTCACGCACCGGCGGCGACGCGGCGGAACCTGGGGCGAGCGGCGCTCCACGCGGCGCGGCGCGGGCATCGAGTTCGCCGACTACCGCGATTACACCCCCGGCGATGATCCCCGGCGCGTCGACTGGAATCTCTACGCGCGCCTGGATCGGCCCTACGTCCGGCTCTTCGAGGAAGAGGAGGATCTCGCCGTCACCGTGGTGCTCGACGGCAGCGGCTCGATGGGCTGGAAGACGCCGGAAGCGGATGGCGCGGGCGCGGCGCGCTGGTCGATGGCGCAGCGTTTGAGCATGGCTTTGGGCGCCATCGCGCTGTTGAACGGCGACGCCCTGCGGGGGATGTTCCTGCGCGGCGATACCATCGCGGCGGCGTGGCCGCGCGCACGGGGACGGGCGGCCCTGCCCCGCTGGGCCAACTGGATCGCCGATCTAACCCCCGGCGGCTCCTCCAGTCTGGGCGCCGGCCTCAAAGCCCTCGCGCAGCGCCCCATCCGTCCCGGCCTGCTGCTGCTCCTCACCGACGGCTACGATCCGGCGGGCCTGCGGGCGGGCATCACGGCGCTGGCGGCGCGCGGCCACGAGGCGGCGCTCCTGCACCTGCTCACCCCGGAGGAGATCGCCCCGGAGCTGCACGGCGATCTCCGGCTGGTCGATGTGGAAACTGAGGACAGGCGGGAGATCACCGTCGATGGCGCGCGACTGGCGGCCTACCAGCGCCACTTCGCGGCCTGGCAGGCCGATCTGCGGAAGCTGGCCGGCCAACATCGCGGGCGCTACGCGCTCCTCCGCACCGATATGGCGCTCCAGCGCTTGCTGCTGGAGGAGTTGCGCCGTGCCGACATCCTCCGATAGCTCATCCCGCAACGACGTAAAATCCACGCTCCGCTGGGCGATCCCCCGCCTGGCGCCGATCACAGACGCCCCCCGACTAGAAGCGGAACTGCTGTTAAGCCGCCGCCTGAGCACGACCCGCGCGCAGCTACTCGCCCACCCGGAGATGGCCCTTTCGACGGCGCAGCGCATCGCCTACGAGGACGACGTGCGCGAGCGCGCCACAGGGACGCCGCTGCCGTACATCACAGGCGAGCGGGAGTTCTTCGGGCTGCCCTTCACCGTTACGCCGGACGTGCTCATCCCCCGCCCGGAGACGGAGACGCTGGTGGAGATCGCGCTGGCGTGGCTCGCGCGCCATCCCGCCCCCAAGGCGATCCGAGCGGTGGATGTGGGCGCCGGCTCCGGCTGCATCGCGGTGGCGCTGGCCGCGCATCGCCCCGGCCTGCACATCTGCGCCGGCGATCTCTCGCGGGCTGCGCTGCACGTCGCGCGCGTCAACGCCGAGCGCCATCAGGTCGCCGCGCGGGTCTCTTTCGTCCAGAGCGATCTACTCTCCGCTATAGCTGGCCCGCTCGATCTGATCATCAGCAACCCACCCTACGTCGCCGCCGAGGCATGGGCCGATCTACCCATCTCCGTACAGCGCGAACCGCGCCTGGCGCTTCTCTCCGGCGCCGAGGGTCTGGACGCAATCCGCCGCTTGTTGGATCAAGCCGCGCGTCGCCTCGCGCCCGGCGGCCTGCTCCTGATCGAAATCGGAGAGCGACAGGCAAACGCGGCCCGGACGTACGCCCAGGCCGCGTTTCCAGATGCTTCGATTAGGGTTGTGCCCGATTTAGCAGGGAAGGATCGGGTATTGGAGGTTCAGGTCATTTCGCCCAAAGAATGTACCCCGGCATAAAGGGCGTGACCAGGTCGGGATGCTGGGGCAGGATGCGGACGGTGTAACCATAGCGCCCGCTGCGACGGCAGGGCACGGCATCGACCGCGAACTGGCTCCCCTGGCCCGCGCTCTGCTCCACGAATTGCATCGGTACCGCGTCGCCGTCCACAATCTCGCCCTCAGCATCGACTTGCCCCATGTACAACTCCACGCAGACGTCCTCCGGGCTGAGCGCTCCCAGATCGACCCAGGCGCGCGCGGCGATGTCGTCGCCGACCTGCGGCTCGTCGGGGAGATCGACCTCAATCTCGTTAATCTTTACCCGAGACCAGCCCCCGCGAATCTTCTCCCGCCAGGCGGCCAACGCTTTAGCGCCGGCCATCTCATCCGCCGTGAGTTTGTCATAGCGCGCCGCCGCCGGGATATAGAAACGCTCGGTGTATTCGGCGACCATCCGGTTGGTGTTGAAGAAGTGGCAGAGATTCTCCATACCGTTCTTCATATATTGAATCCATTTGCGCGGCAGGCCATCGCGTCCGCGATCATAGAACGTGGGCACGACATCGCGCTCCAGCAAATCATACATAGCCTGCGCCTCCACGTAATCCTGATACTCACGATCATCGTAGACCTCGCCGCGCCCAATCGCCCAGCCGACGCCGGGACGGTAGGCCTCATCCCACCAGCCATCTAAGACGCTGAAATTGAGGACGCCGTTGGCGGCGGCCTTCATCCCGCTGGTGCCGCTGGCCTCGCGGGGCCGACGCGGCGTGTTCAGCCACACATCGACGCCCTGAAGCATATAGCGGGCGACGGTCATGTCGTAGTCCTCCAGAAAGACCATCGAGTAGCGGAAATCCTCCGTGCGCGCCAGATGAACAATCTGCTGGATCAACTGTTTGCCGGGATTGTCTTGGGGATGCGCCATACCGGCATAGATGATTTGCACCGGGCCTTCCGATTCATTAATGATGCGGGCCAGGCGCTCGGGATCGCGCAAGAGCAGGGTGGCGCGCTTGTAGGTGGCGAAGCGCCGCGCGAAGCCGATGGTCAGCGCGTTGGGATCTAAGACCTCATCGGCAGCCTCGATCTCGCTCTGGGAGGCGCCGCGCCGCTGCAATTGCTGACGCAGCCGGTGGCGGGTGAAGGCGACGAGACGCTCGCGACGTCGCTCGTGCGTGCGCCACAGCTCCTCCGGCGCGATGTGCTCGGCGCGCTGCCAGATCTCCTGCTCGCCCGGCTCCTGGCGCCAGCGCGGGCCGAGGTAACGATCATAGAGACGCTTCATATCGTGTGAAGTCCAAGAGAGGAAGTGCACACCGTTGGTGATGTGCGTGATGGGGATCTCCTCCTGGGGGACGCCGGGCCACAAGCTCTTCCACATATCACGGCTGATTTCGCCGTGCAGCTTGCTGACGCCGTTGCTGTAAGAGGACATCTTCAGGGCCAGCACCGTCATCACGAACGGCTCGTGCTCCTGATCAGGATATTCACGGCCCAACGCTAAGAAGTCGTGGCGTGAAAGGCCCAATTCATCCGCGTAAGCCGAGAAATAATGATCCATCAGGTGAGGCGGGAAGCGATCGTGACCGGCGGGCACGGGGGTGTGGGTGGTGAAGACGATCCCCGCCGAGGCCGCCTCGCGCGCCTCCGCGAAAGAGAGACCATGCGCGCGCATCAAATGGCGCGCGCGCTCCAACGTCAAGAAGGCAGAGTGGCCCTCGTTGACGTGATAGATCGTGGGATCAAGCCCCAGCGCCTGCACGGCGCGATAGCCGCCGATGCCTAACAAAATCTCCTGCTGGATGCGCATCTCCTGATCGCCGCCGTAAAGTTGATCGGTGATGTCGCGGTCGGCGCCCTGGTTCTGATCGAGGTTGGTATCCAGCAAATATAAAGGCACCCGGCCCACCTGCGCGCGCCAAATCTGCGCGGTCACCGTGCGACCGGGGAACGCCACCTCCACCTTCAGCGGCGCGCCCGCGTCGTCGCATTCCAGATGGAGCGGGAGGTTATCGAAGTCATTCTCCTCGTAGTGCTCCTGCTGCCAGCCCGCCTGATTGAGGTATTGCTGGAAATAGCCCTGCTGATAGAGCAGGCCGACGCCGACCAGGGGCAAGCCCAAATCGCTGGCCGATTTAAGGTGATCGCCAGAAAGGACGCCCAGGCCGCCCGCGAAGATGGAGAGGCACTCGGTCAGGCCAAACTCGGCGGAGAAGTAGGCGAAGAGCGGCGTATCGGCCTGGCCGTGTTCGTGCGTGAACCACACCGCGCCCTCTTCTTCGATGTAACTTTTAAAGTGACGATAAACCCGATCTAAGTAAGCCAAGAAACTCTCATCGTAGCGCAACCTTTCCAGCCGATCTTGATCGATGACACCAAGCATCAATAGGGGATTGTGCCCGCTCGCCTCCCACAGATCGCTATCCAGGCGCATAAATAGCTCAATAGTGTCGTAGTCCCACGCCCAGCGCAGATTGTAGGCCATGTCCCACAACGGACGCAACTCCTCCGGCAACGAAGGAACAACGGAAAAGGTCTTAATCGGCTTCATGACACATCCTCCTTAACAAGAAATAAGTTGAAAGTTACAAGTTGAAAGTTACAAGTTGAAAGTTTAAAAGTCGCAGGTTGCAATTGAAGAACAGCATCCAATGGTCGGATGGGGATTGATGATTAGGCCATTCCAAGAAAATAAATCGTATCTATTTAGTTGGGTGTAAACACTCTTAGTTACCTTCACTGCATTTGTCATATGTAGAAAATAAGGCAGCATCAGTACATGAAAAAAGTGCTCTCAGACGTGAATAGGAATCACTTGAGCGG
>CAZCAI010000133.1:0-13627 GCA_964496595.1 uncultured Anaerolineales bacterium | reverse complement strand
GCGACTGCACCCTGACGATGGATGACTACAAAGAAGTCACTGCCGCCTTCCAGGGGCCGCTCTACGTGTGCAGTCCCACCCTGGACGCGGCCGCTATGCCCAAGCGCTGTCACTACACCTCAATCGCCGCCGCCCTCGACGCCGCCGTAGCGGGCGATGTGATCGTGGTCTCCGGCGTCGTCACCGAAAGCGTCACCGTGAATAAATCCGTGACCATCCAGGGCATGTTGCCGGGCGACATCTTGCCCGATGCCACGCGCCCGGCCCCCGGCGCCTATCCGGTCTACACCCCCGGCGCCGACCCCGAAGAGATTGAACCGGGCACGCACATGGCCCTCGTCCAGGCCGCGCCGGGACCCAATAGCGGCGCGGGCAGCGTCTTTTCTATCGCCGCCGGCGTCCAGGTCACGATTACCCAACTCAACATCCGCTATGGCGACGCCGTGCAGGGCGGCGGCATTCACAACGCCGGTACGCTGCTCCTGGATAGCGTCACGCTCTACGCCAACTACGGCGACCAGGGCGGCGCGCTCTACAACGCAGGCACGCTGACCGTCATCAACAGCACCCTGAGCGGCAATGACGCCGACGACGGCGTCAACCTCTACAACAGCGCCGCCGGGACGGCAGTGGTGGGGTACAGCACCTTGGCCGTCAGCCCGATGCAGATCGCGACCAATCTCTACAACGCCAACGCGACCGCCGGTTCCTTCACGGTTGGCGGCGCCATCCTCAGCGCGCCCGCCGCCGGTTCCCAATGCACGGGCGATATTACCAGTGCAGATTACAACCTGCGCTATGGCGGGACCTGCTTCGGCACACCCGGCGCCAACGACGCCGTGGGCGACCCGCTCTTGGGCGCGCTGCGCGACAACGGCGGCCCCACCCTCACCCACAATCCAGATGCGCTCAGCCCGGCGGTGGACGGGGGCGCGGCGACGTGCGCGGTCACGCGCGACCAGCGCGGGCGGGCGCGGCCCTTTGACGCCGCGTGCGACATCGGCGCGGTCGAAACCGGCGCGCGTCGGTTGACCGTCTGCCAGGGCTGCGCGCCCGATGCGGAAGCGCTGCTTTTCACCGATCCGCACGCCGCGCTCTATCAAGCGCTGGCCGGCGATACCATCGCCTTTGAAATGGGCGCCTACACCGGCAACTTCATCGCCTACAAGGACGTCACCCTGCAACACGCGGGGATTGACGTCGCCGCGCTCGACCCCGAAGACCCGGTCGACGTGCGCGCCATCCTCCAGGGCAGCGCGAGCGATTTGGACGCCCAATACGCGGGCCTCAATTCCCTGCAAAGCAACGTGGGCGATCCGGTGCTGACCGTCCAGGCCTACACCTATCCGGCTGATTCGCCTGATAATCCGGTGGCGGCCAGCGGCGACGTCAGTGTGACGCTGCAAGACCTGACGGTGCGCTACGGCCTGAGCCGGCGCGGCGGCGGCATCACCAACCTCGGCCAGTTGCACCTGCTGCGCACCACCGTCGCCGAGAACGCCGCCGTCAACGCCTTGCGCGCCAACGGCTCGGTGGCCGACGCGGCCCAGGGCGGCGGTATCTACAACGCCGGGACGCTCACGCTAGAGCGCAGCACCGTCTCCGGCAACCGCGCCGAATCCTACGGCGGCGGGCTATACAACCGGGGCGCCGGTGCGAGCGAGAAGGCCCATTTAACTCTCCTGGCCAGCACCCTGGCCGCTAACCAGGCCGCGCCCATCCCCGACGACCACACGCTCGTCATTGCTGGCTTCTTCGGCGGCGGCGACGTGACGTTCACCAATCCCATCGCCGAGGCGGTCTCCGGGGATCGTATCCACTTCCACAACCAGATCGGCAACGACATCACCCTCTCCATCACACCCGCCGGGGTCTGCAACCGGGACAGCATCGACCTGACCGCGATGAGTATGAGCGAGGTGGATTTAATCTGTTACGCCGGAACGACATCTGTGGATGTGACCATCTCTGGCGGCAGCGACTTCCCCGACCTGGCGACGACCATCACCATCCGCCCGCCCTCGTTCTTGCGCGCGGCCCACGCGCTGTATGGCAGCAGTTACAGCGAGATCACAGTGACGCACAGTATCTTAGTCCACCAGATAACCGGTGGCCCCTCGGACGGCGGCACGACGTGCCGGGTGTCGAGTTCCCTCGTCCACTCTGGCGGCTACAACTTGAGCGACGACACGTCATGTCGTCTGTGGGATGTGACCGACCAACAGGCCGACGCGCGCCTGGGGCCGCTGCAAGATAACAACCAAATTGACTTCGTGGCCGGCACCCTATCAGGGTACGCGCACACCCACGCCCTCCGGCCCGACAGCCCCGCCATCGACCAGATTCCGCCGGAGACGTGCGACGTGGGGAACCACACCCTCAATATCACGTCCACAGTGATGACCGCGTCCCTGAGCTTGACGGGCACGCAAAGCATCCAGCAAGGCGACGTGGTGCAGTGGGCCAACGCCCGTTCCGGCGCGGTCACGCTGGCGCTGAACGACGGCCAGGCCGGCGCTGTGTTGATTTCCGCGGCGGCGGGGGCCTCCTCTCGCCAGATGCAGTTCACCACGCCCGGCGATTACGCCTATACCGTCTACGACGACGCCAGCCGCGAGCGGCTGGGGCAGGGGACGATCACCGTCCTGACGTACACCCAAGCGACCGATCAGCGGGGCGTCTACGTACCGTTGCGTGGCACAACTAGTGACTATGCTTGCGACATCGGCGCCTATGAGTTCCAGCCCTGGGTCGTGGGGGAGCCGTTGCTCCGCCCGCCCAGCGCGGTAGGGGATCAAGCGCCACTTTGGTACCTGGGTACAGGCGAGGATCGCGAGTCCTTGGACAAAGGCAGCAACCAGTATCCTCACCATGCCTGGAACATGGCGCTGTTGCAAGATATCGCGCTGCGCCCCTCGCCGAACGACGGCAACGCGACGCTAGTCGACGGGGAGATCGTGGGCGTCGATTGGAAAACCAACCCCGATCCCATTGACCTGACGGCGATGACCCAAATCGGCATCGTCGAATGGCCCGCCGCGCCGCAACTTCACGTGGCGGGCGTCCCGGTCAATTTGGATCACGACGCCCTCAGCGACGACTACAACATCTCCGGCGCCACCCCCTTCAAGAACCGCGACATCGACACCGAGGCGGACGTGTTGGCGATGGGCATCTTCACCCGCGACACCTACGCTTCCGGCGCGGCGGCCTACACCGTCATCAACTGGGGCAAGGGCACGCAGAGCGGCGCGGCCCTCCAGGTGCAGGTCATCCAGACGCTGGATTGGAACACACCCGGCGTCCGCGATATGCGTCAAGCGCGCACCACCTGCGATATCGGCACAAGGCTGGCCTACGGCTTGTCGTCAGACGCTGACCGCCACGAGGACCTGGAGGAGAAGAACGGCTACGTCCTGACCGGTGACGCCTACGACGGCGCGCGCACGACGATTGATATGCTGCGGGTGCAGAATACCGTGGGCGACCTGATCCCGCCAGCGCACAACCGCGAGACGCGGGAAGGGCCGATCATCCCGGTGCTCAACCTCGCTCCAACCACCTTCGCCAACCCCGATCCCGTCACCGGCGGGCACGACCTGCGGGTGGCCTGGTACCGGCCCGATGGACGCAACGTCGCCTGGCCGGTCAAGGCCGTGGGCTACCGCTGCGAGTGGCCCGCGAATCCGCCGGAGATCGTTATCGCCAGCGAGCTAGGGTCCGAAATCGGCGGGCAACCGGTGCTCAACACCGACTATTATCAAAACCCGGCGGTCTATCACCAGCCGGACCCGGACGAACCGGGCTACAGCCTGAATGACGAGCACGCGCTGCTGGCGGCCTCCAACCTGGGCAACACTGGCCCCGCGCTCTACGCGCTGCGCACCGATCTCACCAGCCAGCCCTACGCGCTACTCAAGTACCTGGACCCGCGCGAAGAGGACGAACCCAAGATCGCCGTCTACGCCGTGGTGCTGACCCGCACCGCCACCGCCGTGACGAACGTCCTGACCGATGACGGCGCCATTACCCTCCTCTCGTCTTCACAACGCTCCCCTCTCCTCGCAGGAGAGGGGCCGGGGGAGAGGTCGAGTTCTCCCGCGCTCACTCTGCGTGTCGGCGCTGCCGACCTGCTGCCCGATGGCACGGCGACCGTGGCCGTTGAAGCGCTGAACGCCCGCGCCCTGCGCTCGGTCAACGTCACAGTACAGTATGACCCCACTAAGATCACACCGACCGCGTGTACGCCCAACCGGCAAGACTTGGTTGAAGATCTCTCCGGCCTGAGCCTTTCCACCAACGCCCCTCGAGGCATTCAACCGATGCGCACCGTGCGCCTGCGGGCTAATCTGGCAGCGGGCACGGACGCGCGCTACACCTGGGACTTTGGCGACGGGGTCACCCGCATCGCCGGGGCCGAGGTCAGCCACGTCTACGGCGCGGTGGGCGTTTACACCGTCCGGGTGACGGCGGACAACGGCCACTTCGCCAGCGTGAGTACGTCAACCACAATCAACGTCACGGAGAACGAGGACGCCATCGCCGAGGACCTGCCAGAGGTTACCGACACTGGCTGTTGCATCGAGACACCGGGAGAACTCACCCTGGTGCTCCAGACGCGAAACAAGCACGGTCTGAGTGGCAATCTGCTACTGGCCGACCTGAGCTTTGAGGCCGTGGGCGATCCGCCCGCCGTGGATACCGATACCCCCTTGGGCATCGTGGTTGATGCGCTGCACGGGCCGGCCTATGAATCGTTAGAATTTGGCATCACCGCCGGCAACCCGATCTACGCGCCGGCGCCGATGCAGGGCCTGTTGGATCTACAGCCCTGTGAGCAGAGCGTCCCCGATGACGTCGCGAACGCGCGCCCCTTCTGGCGGGATTTCAAGGGGATGCTGTGGGCGCGGGCAGCAGGCAGCATGGAGATGTTGTACTTCTATCCGCTGCAAATGGGCTTCTATCTGGACGACACGCACGCTGCGGATCTAGGCCTCGGGGACTTGACGGCCGATGAGCGCGTCGGAAGCTGCATCCCGTGGATGGACCAGCTAGCGCAGGGTACCGCCAGCTATGCCGATTTCCCCGAGGAGGGGGATACCACGCGCGTCCTGCCGGTCGCTTACGACGTGACCTGGCCGCCGCTGCCCGCCTTACTCTCGGTGGGCGAGACGGTCTACGAACGCGCCAAGGGCGGCGTCTCCGGCGTGGCGAATCAATTAGCCGTCTCCCGCATCTACGACGACTACGCACCCGGTCAATGGGACAACGACGCTGGCAAGATCGTGGTCGCCGGTCAAGAGGTGACCCGCACCCTGGCCCAGTTGATCGATCCGGTGGGTGAAGTGCGCGTTTCGTTGCCCATCAGGATCAACGACAACTACGCCCTGCCTCAGGTCATTCAGACCCAACGGCTGTTATTCGGCGGCGGCCTGGCCATCGCCGGCAACAAGGATGATCGCGACCTGGCCTTGCCCTTCTCTCTCCGCAGCCGCATTCTCTACGACGACACCAACGGCGAGCTGATTTTCCGGGGCTACTACGACGGCAGTTCGGCCGCCTATCTCAAGGGCGATCCGCTGCTGCTGTTGAACGTGATGTCGTTAGCTGATAAGAATCGTCTGCTGGCGATCTGTCCAGAAGGCAAGGAAAACTGTGACACCTACCGGACGGCCATCGAGGCGCTCTATCACAAGACCCGCAACCCGCGCGAACTGGATCTCGATGGCGACGGAACGCCGGATCAGGACTTGCTCATCGGCGTGCAGGACGCGGATGGCAACGGCGAACCCGAACCCTACGAAGGTGTGGGCAAGGGCAAGGCGCTGAGCGCGGGCAACGCCGCCGGCGTCGGCTACATCACGCTGGCCTACAACAACGACCCCAGCGCGGGCGACCTGCCGGTCTCGCTCCAGGTGATCCAAGTCGGCTGCACGCAAAATCACTTGGGCGAGGACAGCACCTACCGGGGCAACGTGCTGGTGGTGCAATCCGATAACGTTTTTGACGAGAAACTCACCCTGCGCCACACCGGCGACTTCGGCGGCCGCCCCGACGACTTTGAATTCGAGTGGTGGCTGGCCCCGGTGGACGACACCGGCGTCTCCCCCTCGCAACTGCCCGCCAGCTATCCCTGGCAATCGTGGACGCGCCTGGAGCCGGGGATGAGCGAGCTGGGGCCGGAGATCACCTTGGAAGGCGCCAACCCCACCACCCTGAGCGACAACTGGCTCATCGTGCGCTACAAGGGTTACCCCATCTGTGGCAACGCCTACCGCTGGAGCGCCTTCGCGGGCGATCCCTCGGCCAAGCCCTCCGAGGTGCGGGCGCAGTTGGCCGAAGGTTGGATCAAGCGCGTCACCAACGCCCTCAACCCCTTCGACACGCGCGTGGCCGATTTCGTCAGCGCGCCGGTCAACACCAACGTCGATATGGTGCGGCAGGCCGGCCCACGCTACGAAGGCCCCATCGCCTTCAACGGCGACCCCGACAACCTCAATCAGATCGGCCTGATCGAGGCGTACCAGACGGTGTTAGATCGCGGGCGCTCGCTCTCCATCGACTCCAGCATCAACCACCAGGGCGCGAACGCCGCGCTGCTCAACGTCAGCACGCGCATCGCCGCGCTCTACATGCTGCTCGGCAACGACGCCTATATGGACGCCTTAGACCCGACCGTCGGGCTGAGCACCGACAGCGCCTTTGGCGCGCGCTCGGCGGCGATGTTTAGCTTTATGAACCAGTTCAACGCCAGCTTTGGCCTGCTCGACGAGGAGTTGACGCTGCTGCGCGGGCGCGACGAGACGCTGGGCGGCGTGGCGGCCAGCCCCACCTACAACCGCCTGACGTGGAACTTCACCAACGGCGATGGCGAGGTGGCTTACGTGACCAACTACAATATCAAGGACTACAACGAGGACGGCTTCTTGAATGAGGCCGACGCGGCCCTGATGTATCCGCAGGGGCACGGCGACGCCTGGGGCCACTATCTCACCGCCATCAAGACCTACTACGAGCTGCTGCGCCACCCCAGCTATACCTGGATTCCCCGCGCCGAGCCGATTGCGGTGGGCGGCGCGCCCCTGGTGGCCGACTACTACGACGAGCGACGCTTCGCCAGCGCGGCGGTCAACAAAGCGCGGGCCGGCGCCGACGTCGTCGATCTCACCTACCGCAAGCAATTCGCCGATCCCGACACGGAGTTATACACCGACCCGCACGTGGACGATTCCGACGGCCAGCAGCGGGCGTGGGGTGTGGCTGATTGGGCCAAGCGGTCCGGTCAGGGCGCCTACTTCGATTGGGTGGTGGGCAACGCCATTTTGCCGCCCATCGAGGAGCGCTACACCGACGTGCGCAAGATCGACCGCACCACCGTCTCCGACTTAGGCGAGATTGTCAACCAATATGCCAACATCCAGGATCAATTGGATAAGGCCGATAACAACCTGAACCCCTTGGGCCTGGCCCAGGGCGCGGTGCTCTTCGATTTGAATCCGGCGCTGGCGAACAGCACGCCGGGCGGCGATCAGACGCACTTCGAGCAGGTGTATGATCGCGCCCTCGGCAGCCTGGACAACGCCCAGGTCCTCTTCGACTACGCCAACGAGATGAAGCTGGCCGAGCGCCAATCCGAGGCGCAGCAGCGCGACTTCGTGACCATGATCACCGAGCAGGATACGGCCATCATCAACGAGCTGATCGAGCTGTTCGGCTACCCCTACGACGCCGACATCGGCGTCAACGGTACCTACCCGGAGGACTACGCCGGCCCCGACATCTACAACTACGATCTGGTGGATCGCACCGAGTTGACCGACTTCCAGAAGCGGTGCGCCGAGACGAATAGCCCGGAGGACTGCGCGGCGGAAACTACCACACACATCGTCGAGTACAAGCCGATGGATTGCCTGGGCTTCTATGTGGACGCGATCGAATCAGGGACCGTCGCCAGCGAGTTCGTCTGCCCCAACGGCGACCAGGGTATCGTGACGTACGAAGCTGAGACCCTGGATATCGAGTACCGGGTCGGAACCGGGCTGGATGCCGGCTATGGGCGCTTCAAACCCGTCTCCTGGCCGGAGGATAGCCGGCGCGCGGCCCCCGGCGAGATTCAGAATGCCCTGCAAGCGCTCTACCAGGCGCGCATGGAATATGAGTATGCGGTCGCCCAATATGAGGGGCATGCCGGAAGTGTGGAAGGTGTGGCCAAGAAGATCAGAGACCGCTACGAGGTACTGGAGCATCAAGGCGACCTGAATTCGGAGTATGGCGCCTCGATGACGGCGATAGATAATGCTATCTTCTCCGTTCAGACGACGATGAAGGTGCTCAATTACATTTCTAGCTTTTTCAAATTCTTTGCTGATACTGTAAAAGAATGTCCACCTCAAAACGTTGGCTTGGCTGTAAGTGTGGGTGACCCGGCCAAGTGTACGATTAAACTGGCCGGTAGTATCCCTGCATTTGTCTTGGATCAGATCGCTAGTGGGTTGGATTTCTCCATAGCCCCGATGCAATACGCTAAGGGCGTCGTGGCCGGTGAGTTAAGTTCAGCCCTCTTCGCAACCTCGACGGATTATGAATTGCGACAACTGGGGCGCGAGATGGGGTCCATCATCGGTCAAGAATACGATCTACGGGTGAATGTGTACCTGGCCGCCGACCGGTATAACCGCGCGAAGAGTAACTATGATCAAGTGTTGTACCGTGGCTACCGCAAGTTGGCGGAACTAACCCGCTTGCGCAAGCGCTGGGCCGGGCAGATTTCGGAGCAGCGCTATAACGACATGGCCTACCGCATCTTCCAGTTTGAGGCGTTGCAGAAATACCGCCAGCAGTTCGACCTGGCCCAACAGTACACCTACCTGACCGCCGCCGCCTACGATTACGAGACCAACTTAGCAATGACCGACGCGGCCAACGGCTCGATGTTCGTGCGTCAGATCGCGGTGGAGCGTTCGTTGGGCGAGCTGCAGGGCGGCCAGCCTATCGTCGGCTCCGGCGGATTGGCCGGCTCGATGGCTCAGATGCGCGATAACTTCTCGGTGCTCAAGGGCCAACTGGGCTTCAACAATCCCCAGTACGAGGCCAACCGCTTCTCGCTGCGGCGCGAGTTGCTGCGCCTGCGCGATGGCTCGGACGCCAAATGGCAGGATGCGCTCAACGAGTATTACGTCTCCAACGTCTACGCCAACGACGATGTCGCCCTCCTGGCCAAGCTGCCCTACGGCAGTGAACCTAACGAGCCGGGGCTGGTCATTCCATTCGACACCAGCGTGATCGAAGGGCAAAACTTCTTCGGTCAACCCCTGGGGCCGGGCGATAGCAGCTACGACGCCACCCAATTCTCGACCAAGATCGCGGCGGTGGGCGTGTGGTTCGCTGGCTATGACACAACGCGCCTGGCCGAAACGCCCCGCGTCTACCTGCTGCCCGCCGGCGACGACGTGCTGCGACCACGCAACACCGACAACCGCCTGCGCTACTGGAACGTCGCCGAGCAACTCCTCCCGCTGCCCTACACCCTGGGCGAAGCCGAGATGGCCGATCCAAGCTGGATCGCGAGCATGGACGGGCTGGACGGTCAGATCTTCGAACGCAAACCCTACGCCCGCTTCCGCGCCTATCCCTACACGCCGGACTTTAGCCCCGACGAGATGACCATTGACACGCGCCTCATCGGCCGCTCGGTGTGGAACACCCGCTGGGTGCTCGTCATCCCCGGCTCCACCCTCCTCTCCGATTCGCAACAGGGCATCCAACGCTTCATCGAGGATGTGGACGACGTCTACATCTACTTCCAGACGTATGCGTACGCTGGGACGCGACGGTAGTCCAGCATCTTATCCCTATGCTCTGAGGGGATTGTCAAATCCCCGACCTGGCAGATTTGGCGGGGAGCTGCCGATCCCCTTGGAGCTATCAAAACAGATTCGAGGAATCTTTAAACATCTGCTTTCATATTGAGGAGAGACAGCTATGTTAAATCTAATGCAAAGTTTGGGAAGCTTGCTGTTGACCGGATTGGTATTGGGCGGGCTGTTCATCGTGCCGGCGGCGACCACCCCGCCGGAGAATGCACCGCTCACCGTGCCGGATGTGATGTTCTACGGCGCCGCCACCGTCGAGGGGGAGGTGTTGGAGAGCGGAACGATCAAGGCGTTGTTGCCGCGCGGCGGGCGCGTCTCGGCGGAAATCGCGCCCATCCAGGGGACGGACTACAATTACGCGCTGGCCGTGCCCCTGAATACCTTTGACGACTTGGCGACTGCCGAGTTGCCGGAGGACGCCGTGGCGGCCCAGGATACGCTTTTCTTCACCATCAATGGCGGCAAAGCCTATTACAAGGATGCCAGTGGTACGGATGTGCGGGCCTTCACGGTTCCCTGGGAAGCGATGGGCCAGACGTACATCCTGGATTTGATGATCGCCAGCGCCGACGACTATATGATGGGCGATGTCAACGTCAACGGTTATCGCGACGTGGGCGACGCCCTACTGATGATGCGCTACGGCGTGGGCTTCGTCGCCGGGGATGAGGAGTTCCCGCCGGCGTCGGGCAAACCTTATCTGCCGCTGTGTGACGTCGTCGTGGATGGCCTGTGTAATGCCAACGACGCGCTGCGCATCCTGCAATGTGACGTCAGTATGCCGGGCGTGCCGTGTCTGCCGTCGCCCGCGCCCGCCGTCACGCACACCCAGAATACGGATGTGTCGCTCGTCTTCCGCCTTGAGGTCGCGCCCGCTGCGGGACAAGATCCCACGCGCACCGTACACGTGATCGCCAAGGACTATCAACCACGCTTGGGAGCGGTGTCGCTGGCACTCAACTACGATGCTGCGCACCTGAGCGTCGCGCAGTGTGCGGAGGCGCCCATCACGGAAATGAACTCCGGCGCATGCTATGCCGCGCCTGACGCCAGCAGCGCGCATCTGAATTACGCGGGGGTCAACGGCATCACCCCTGAGGTCGTTGTGGCCCAGGTGACCTTCGCGCCGGTCGGCGATTATGACTGGGCGCAATTAGAGGATGACCTTGATTTGGAAATCAAGAGCGCGTTTGACCTGGAGGGAGAAGCCTTCCCGTGGCCCTCACCCGAACCCTTCACCCCCACCTCGCACCTCTTCTTGCCCGTCCTGCTCAATCAAGGCCCGTAACGCCTGGCCATAACCGCAGCCAAATAGACACCGCCGCCCCCAGCAGATCGGGGGCGGCGGTTGTTGTGGGATTGAGGGCCGGCTTTTGGGAGGGTTCATTTTCTGGTGGAATTAGGTTTCCACTTAGCGGGTACTGAAGTACCCTGGAGAGGCCTCCCGGCCAACCGTCTGCCTTCGCAGACGGGCCATTGCATCCTCGAAGGAGGATGCCGGGCGCGTTAGCGCCTCTCGAAGGGACTTTAGTCCGGGATAAGTGTCAACCTATTTATGAACCATCCCCGGTTTTTGATTGACAATAACCCGGTAGGATGCTAAAAGTCCTGTGATCCTCGCCAGCGCGCAACCCTTCGCTGCTCTTGGGGCCATCTGGGGGCGTTGCCCGGCGAAATCTAAGGTATCTGTTTGGTTTTCTGAGCAGACTAAGGTGCAACGCACTTGAACTGAAGGAAAGGTGCAACCTCATGCAGTATATGCGTGGCGACAAGCCTGAAAGTGCGTTGCACCTCAACAAGACTAAACGGTTACAATCTAAGAGACCCAGGTTCGCTTAAAATGCTTCATCGAGCAGCGCTGCCGCCTCCTGCAAATCCGCCGTATCGAAGCCCTCGGTGAACCACCCGTATACCTCGGCCAACTGCGCGCGGGCCACCGCCAACTGCGCCGCTTGACTGGCGTCCTGATACAGCCAGCACAGGCTCAGCGCGGCGCGCAGTTCCCACGCCTTCGCGTTTTGCTGCCGCGCCACAGTGAGAGCGCGTTGGAAACAGGCCTCCGCTTCTTCGGGCGCGTCAAGCATCCGTAAGGCTTCGCCCTTGAGCCGCAAAAATTCGGCCTCCGCAACCCGGAGGTCGGTGGTGTCGATAAAATCCAGCATAGTGTCCAAGTCGGCCAGGGCCGCATCCGCCTGGCCCAGCGCCAGGTAACCTTCAATCAGCAGATTATACTGCGTGAGCACGCCGCCTCGCGAGCCGGCCTCTTTCTCCCAAATCTGGATGGCCTGTTGCATCAAGCGCAGCCCGTCCGTGTCATGTTGCACAACGGCCATGAGCCACCCCTCGAACAGCATCACCCACGGCTGAAACAGGCCCAGGCCGGCCTCAGCCGTGAGGGTGGTCAATTGGGCTAACGCCGTTTGCATCGCGCGCGATTCCCCGCGCAAATGGCGCACGCCCACCTCACCGATGATAAGGGCGAAGTGCAGAGGGATCGCGTAGTCTAAGTCGTGGACAGCCGCCAGCGTCCGTTGGCTCCGGGTAAGGGCCTGATCGGGATATCCCAATAGCCACAGGGTATAGATTAACCAGACCTGGCTGATCACGCGGAGATGGGTTTCAACCAGGGTGTCCGGCGGCGTGTTCAGCGTGCTGGCCACGCGCGTGAGGTGTTCGCGCGCTGCGAGCAAATCGCCCCGAGCGTAATAGAGCGACCCCCACACGTAATCCACATAGAGCGCTAATTGCGCGGCGAGAGGCGCGGACGCTGCGACGCGCGGAAGTTGGGCCAGGGCCTGTAATTGCTCGCCAATCGCGGTGAGTTGGGACAATTGACCGCGCCCTAGCGGGCCATCGGCCATCATGACCAAACTCCGCGCGATTTGGCCGAGGTCGCCCGCAGTCTGCCCCAGGGCGTAGGCCCGCGCCGAGGCTTGCGCGCGTTCATCCGTATCCCACCCCTGGGCCAACAGCGCGTTGCCCAAAGCTAAGTGCAGCGCCATTTCTTGCTGATCGCGCGCGGGCGATTTTGCCAGGTGCTGGAGCAACGTCAGGCCATGGGTCAGCAGACGCAAGGCTTCCTCCGTCGCCGCCAGGCGCGTCGCCCGTTGCCCGGCCTGGAGCAGGTAAGCCACCGCCTTAGCCTCATCGCCGCCCAACTCAAAGTGCCGCGCCAGGCGCAGGCTGATTTTGGGCGCGTGTTCCCCGTAGAGTGTCTCCAAGGTTTGCCCCACCTGTAGATGCAACTGGGTGCGCTCGACTACATCCAATTGCTGATAGAGATAGCTTTGAAATATCAAGTGTCGAAAGTAATAGCGTGTCAGGGACTGCGGGGAGGAAGCTTCCCCCACGGTTTGCACGTCTACCGGGCTGACTAAGTAATGATGCCGGCTGAGCGCCCCGCTCAACCGCCGCTGCACCTCCACTGCATCCATATCCAGCACGCGGGCCACCACCTCCGCCGTGAACGCTTCGCCCTCGATGCTGGCGACGGTTAAGATCGCCTGCCAGTCGGGCAGCAGTTGGCCGATACGCTCCGCAATGACCCCTTCCACCCGCCCGGGAAGCGCGTCCCATGCGATCTCTGCCCCCGCGATCCAATACCCTTGCGCGTCCCGCAGGACATCGCCCCGCGCTTGCAGCTCGCGCAGCAGCTCGGTGGTGAACAGTGCGTGCCCCGCCGTGTGCTGGTAGAGCGTGTCGCGAAACGCGGCGTCGAGGTGGTTCGGCTCAGCGTCCACCAGGGCGTCGATAAA
>CAZCAI010000132.1:0-13737 GCA_964496595.1 uncultured Anaerolineales bacterium | reverse complement strand
TACGCTTCTAGACCTCTTCTGCTCTGACCTGCGCCAACAGGCCGGCGACGATCTGTTCCGGCGTGGCGGGGAGTTGGCCGCCAAAGAGATGCAGGATGGGGCCGATGGGCATATCCTTGAGGAAGGCCATCATCTCCATGCCGATGCCCTCGGAGCCAGATCCGGTTTCCGCCGCCATCTGCACCTGCATCTGCTCCAGGAGGGGCTGGAGCACCTGCGCGCCGCGTGGATCGGCCAGCCACTCGCCGATGGTGCTCTCTGCGTTCAGGATGCAGGGGAGTTCTTGCGTCGAGATCATCTCCACTGTGGCTTTGAGGCGGATGTCGGCGGAGGAGCGCCCGATTAAGATGTCGAACGCGCCGCTCTCGGTGATCCATTGCGCGTAGGCCGGGTCGTAGTAGGCGAAGGCGCGCGCATCTAAGTGGAAGGAGATGGTCTGGGTCTCGCCGGGCGTCAACTCGATCTTGGCGAAGGCCTTGAGTTCTTTCGGCGGACGCTGCAACTTCGATACATAATCGTGGACGTAGAGCTGGACGATCTCCTTGCCGGCCACATCGCCGGTGTTGGTCACGTCTACGGAGACGTCGAGACCCTCCGCGTCCTCGAAGGTCTCTTTCGAGACATGCAAGCTGTCATAGGCGAAGGTGGTGTAGCTCAGCCCATGCCCGAATGGAAAGCGGACCTCTATTTCGCGCGCGTCGTAGTAGCGATAGCCGATAAAGAGGCCCTCGCCGTAGCGCACGGTGTGATTCTCGCCGGGGAAGTTGAGATAGGCGGGGGTATCTTCCAATCGCAGCGGGAAGGTCTCGGCCAATTTACCCGACGGATTGACCTCGCCAAAGAGCACGTCGGCGATGGCGCCGCCGCCGGCCTGCCCCATCATCCACGCCTCCAGCACGGCGGGAACCTGGTCGATCCACGGCTCCATCGTCACGGCAGAGCCGCTGTTGAGGATGACGACGGTCTGGGGTTGGACGGCGGCCACGGCCTCGATCAGCGCGACCTGTTGGGCCGTGAGGTCGAGATCGGGGCGGTCGTAGCCCTCGGACTCCTTGAAGCCGGGCAGGGCGATGTAGAGCAACGCGACCTCGGCCTTTTGGGCGCAGGCCACGGCCTCATCGATCAGCACTTGATCAAAGCCCTCCGCCATTTGGTACCCTTCGGCGTAGTGAATCTCCGCCTCCCCCGCCAGCGCCTGGAGTTCGTCGAGCGGCATATCCACCTGCGTGGGATTGATGTGCGAGCTGCCGCCGCCCTGGATGTAAGGTTCCTGCGCCGAATGCCCGATGACGGCCAGCGTTGCTACATCTTTCAGGGGGAGCAGATCGTCGTCGTTCTTGAGCAGGACAATGGCCTCCCCCGCGACCTCGCGCGCCAGAGCATGATGCGCGGCTTGATCGAAGTCGCCCCCACCCTTGGGCGTCGCGGCGGCCTTGAAGATAACGCGCAGCGAGCGCCGCACGGCCTCGTCGAGCAACTCCTCGGCCAATGCGCCCTTTTCCACGGCCTCGATGACGCGCTGCACCCGCTCCGGCTTCGGGCCGGGCATCTCCAAGTCGAGGCCGGCGACCAACGCCGCCACGCGGTCGCGCACCGCGCCCCAGTCGGAGACGACGACGCCTTCGAAGCCCCACTCATCTTTGAGGACTTCGGTGAGCAGGCGGTGGTGTTGCGAGGCGTAGACGCCGTTGACGCGATTGTAGGCGCACATCACCGTCCAGGGCTGCGCCTGTTTGACCACCCGCTCGAAGCCGGCCAGGTAGATTTCACGGAGCGCGCGCTCATCGACCTGCGCGTCGATGATAAAGCGCTGGTATTCCTGGTTGTTCGCCGCGTAGTGCTTGAGCGATGTCCCCACGCCCTGGCTCTGGATACCTGCAACGAGCGCCGCTGCCATCTCGCCGCCTAAGAGCGGATCTTCAGCGTAGTACTCGAAGTTACGTCCGCAGCGCGGGGAGCGTTTCATATTGTTGCCGGGGCCTAAGAGCACATCCACGCCCAGGGCGATGCTCTCCTCTCCCAGCGCCTCGCCGACTTTTCTCACCAAGTCGACGTTCCAGGTGCTGGCCTGCGCCGAGGCCGTAGGGAAACAGGTCGCCGGCAGGCTCTCGCTGACGATGGCATTCGGGTCGGCGACGCGGCGCACGCCGTGCGGGCCATCAGAGACAATGATGGATGGCACGTCCAGCCGCTTGACGGCCACCGTCTGCCATGGGGAGGCGCCGGTGCACAATGCGGCCTTCTCTTCCAGCGTCATCTGATCCAGAATTTTTTGTATTTTTGCTTCCATAGAGTAGGTTCCTTATAATTTATCTGTAGCTGGGCGGGATATACCAAACAACGCGACTATCTCCAGGTCATACCGTGGAAAGATCCCACTCCTCATAGATCTTCGGCACATCGTTGATCAAACGTTGGGTGTAAGGCTCCTGCGGATGCAGAATGATCTCATCGGCGGTGCCGCTTTCGACAAATCTCCCGCTCTCCATAATGTAGACGCTGTCGGAGACGTAATACGCCAGGCCGATATCATGGGTGATGAAAATAACTGTCATCCCGATTTCATCGCGCAGTTGCATCAGCATGTCCAGGATCGTAGCGCGCGAGCAGGCATCAATCATCGAGGTCGGCTCATCCGCCACCAAGATCTGGGGATCTAGCAGGAAGATGCGAGCGATCATCAACCGTTGCATCTGTCCGCCGGAAAGCTCGAAGGGATACTTGTTGGTCAATTCATCGAATTTCAAGTTGACAAAGCTGCACGCCTCCGTCATCATCTCCACCTTCTTCACGTAAGGAAGATGACGTCCGCCACGCATACGAATGCAATCTAACAGCACGCTATCAATCTTATGAAAGATATTGTAGGAAGAGAAGGGATCTTGAAAGATAGCCTGAATGTTCTTCCAATATTCCTTTTTCTTCTTTTGTGAGCTAATATCGCGCTCTTTCCCCTGGAAGTAAATCTCACCCTCCGTCGGCGTGAGCAAACCCAAGAGCATCTTCGCCAATGTGGTCTTACCACTGCCCGATTCGCCTACAATCGAGACGACTTCGCCCGCATAGAAACTGATGTCCACATGATCAACGGCGACAGTTTTATCGCGACCGCTTCCAAAGACCTTGGTAAGTCCTTTCGCGCTCAGGCAGATTTTCTTTTCATCAGGCATCTTTATAAGCCTCCCTCAACTCTTCTTCTGAAAATACACAGCGGTAAGCGCGGCCATCTCCGATCTCACGCAGTGGGACGGAACGGGTCTTACAACTTGGCTGAACGTATTGGCAGCGCTCGGCGAACCGGCAACCAGAAGGCGGGTTCTTGAGGTTGGGCGGCACGCCGGGAATCGCCGCGAGTTTATGATCCCGCACGCCTTCTTCCGGCACGATAATCGATCCCATCAGGCCCTTAGCATACGGATGGAGAGGGTCGAAGACGGCTTTTTCCGCAGAAGCCTGCTCCACGATCTGCCCCGCGTACATGACCATGATATCATCCGTCACATTGTAAAGTAAGGGAAGCTCGTGCGTGATAAAGATTAGCGAATCGATTAGCCCATATTCCATCAACTGCTTGATCATCTTGATGACCATTTTCTGCGATGTGACATCTAAGGCGGAGGTCGGTTCATCCGCAATTAACACTTTAGGAGAAAGCAAGACGGCTATCGCGATAACCGTGCGCTGTTTCATCCCGCCGGAAAGTTCGACCGGATACTTATGGAGTGTACTTTCCGGCAGCCCCAAAGTCTCAAACAACTCCCTGGCCCGCTTATAGATCTCTTTCTTGGTGGCGCGCTCATGCTCTAGAATCACATCCTCAACAAAGCGGATAACCTTCCGGGTGGGATTGAGCGCGTTCATCGCCGCTTGAGGGATATAGGCAATCTCCCGCCCCAAGACCAATTTGCGGATTTTATCCGGCTTCATGGCAGAAATATTCTGCCCGTCGATGATGATCTCACCGCTTGTATAATAGAGGGGCGGGAAGTAGTACCCCATCAGGCTCAGCGCTAAAGTCGATTTTCCGCAGCCGGATTCGCCCGCGATCCCCAGCGATTTCCCCTCTTCGACTTTCAGAGAAACGTGATCAACCGCATAGATATTCTCCCGGAAACGGGTGATATATTTGGTTGTCAGCTCGTTGACTTCTAACATTACTTTTGACATATTTATATCCCCCTATTCCCGCAATGCCGGGTTGAATACCTGGTCGAGGCCCGTATTCATCAAATTCATCGAAAACGTGATCAAGGCGATGGTGATAAGCACCGGCAAGTACGCCCACCACTTGCCCATCACGTGCGCTTGATAAATCATCGCCCAGTTCATCATCAACCCCAGCGTGGGCACCTCAGTCGTCCTGGGGCCTAATCCCAAAATTGATAGCCCGGCTTCTGCTAAGATGCCGGAGGAAATCTGCAGGATCATCGCCATCACAACATACGAGGCGATGTAAGGCAGGATGTCGGCAAAGATGATGTGCGCAATGGAATGCCCGGATAGCTTCGACAGATTGACGTGATCGCGATGGCGCAACGAAACCACCTGCGCCCGCACCGCGCGGGCCGTCCAGACCCAGGAGGTGAAGCCGATCACGACGGCGACGGTGACCGCGCCGCGTTGCTCCTGTCCGATGCTGAACGAAATCAGGATCAACAACACAAAGCCGGGGATCACGGTGAAGAGATTGGTGATGAACATGATGACATCATCCACCAACCCGCCGATATAGCCGGCCACCAATCCTAAGGTCAGGCCGATCAGGGTGGCGATAGTACCGGCGACAAAACCGATCTGCAGCGATACGCGGGTGGCCGCGACCAACTCCGTCAACACGTCCCGCCCAAAGTTATCGGTGCCGAGCGGCAAAAAGCGCACATTCGCCACCTGGCTGATATTCACATACTCAGCTTGCGTGATCGAATTGATTTCCTCCAGCGCGTTGGTCTCCGGGTTTTCCGCGGCGATGATGGCTCGCTCCGTGGAGAGAAGACCTTGGAGGGACTTGTTGAGCCGAATATAGTAGTTGCGCTGCGCGTTGGTCATCCCGGCAATCTTCGCCTGGGGATCATAATAGGTCTCCCACAACATCAAGAACTGCTCGGTGTTTTCGATATCGATGTCCCCTTCGAGAATCCCCGCCGCCACAAGCCATTCCTTCATCGCCAGGCGATCATCATCCTTTAACTTTCTGGCAATGCGCTTCGCAGCGGCGTTGTCTAAATTCAGGATGTATTTCGGGGCGATCGTACTGTCGTAGATATTCACGTAGATGCCAGGCTCAAAGAAAGTACCTTGGCCAATGATCGCCAGGGGGGGATCGGGAATAATCAGCGGATAGATGATCACAATCAACAGGATGGCCATAAAAATGGCAAAACCGATGACAAATTTTCCAGACTGAAAGACTTGGCGAATTGTATGTCCCATAATACTATCCTCCCCCTACGACTCAGCCTGCGCCGCTTTGATGCGCGGATCAATAAAGCCATACAGGATTTCAATGATGAAGTTTGCGCTCAATACCATCACCGTGATAATCAGTGTAGACGCCGAGATCAGCGGATAATCTTGTCCCATGACGCTGTTCAGGAGCGTGTATCCCAGCCCTGGATAGCTAAAGACGATCTCCGCCACCAATGCGCCGCCGATCATCGTGCCGATCGATAACGCCAGACCCGTGATCTGGGGCAGCATAGCATTTCTGAACACGTAGCCGATGATCTTGCGATCTCGGATGCCCATAAAGCGGGCAAACTTCACATAATCCGCGTTCAGCTCGTAGATGGACATCGAGCGCATACCGATGGCCTGGCCGCCAATCGAGATCAACACGATAGACCAGAAGGGCAGTTGATAGTGCATGATCACGGATCGGACAAATTTCCAACTGAGGGCGGGGACCATGTCGTAGCCATAGCCGCCGGAGGTCGGGAGCCATTCCAGTGTAACCCCAAAGATGACCAGCAAAATGATGGCCATACCAAATGCGGGGAGGTTGCTCAGGAAGATACTGACAGGCATAAGGACTTTGTCGAAGCCGCCTTTGAGATAGGCCGCCAGCGCGCCCAGCGTGTTCCCGATCAACCACCCGACGATGATCGCCGGAAATTGTAAGGCTATCGTCCAGATGATAGAAGCGCCCAGAACATCTGCCACCGTTCGGGGATATTGACTGAAGGAGAAACCAAAATCACCCCGGAACACGTTTCTCACATAGATGAAGAACTGCTCATAGATCGGACGGTTGGTGCCAAACAGCTCCGTGTACTGCTCATAAATCGCCTGGACGCCCGTCGCATCCGTCATACCTTGGGCCATCCGAGAAACGATGGCCGACACGGGATCGCCGGGCATTAGACGGGGTAAGATGAAGTTTAAGATAAAGGCGCAGACGAACGTGACGAGGAACCAGCCAAACTTGTTCAGAAAATACTTACGATACGCTTTCAACGCACACCTCCCGGGGCCAACTTCTATAAACAGCCATGTTCCGTAACTTACGGAACATGGCTGTTTTTCCACTTATGCCAGTCTTAGGGGTTAACCAGCTCCAGATTATAGAGACCGGCGATGCCCCAACCGTCGGTCATCACCATCGGCGGGACCGGCGGCTCGGTGCCGTCACCGTCGTGCGGGAAGCCCGTCCACACCGTCTCATTCACCGTGTGGAACACATCAGGACGGTACATGAGGGTGAAGGAGGGAATCTCGGAGAGGTAAATCTCGACTAACTCCGTGTACAGCTCCTTCAGCGCGTCGGGATCGGTTTCCGTGGGAATCGCCTGGATCAGCTCATCGACCTGGGGGTTGCTATACTGTCCCCAGTTGCCGTTCCAGTTACTCGCCATCCCGACCCACTCAGAGCTGAGCAGGTTGCGGATCCGTCCCCAAGGCTCGGACGGGCCAGCGCCGTTGCTCCACATCATGAAGATGTCATAGCCTTCGGGCAGCGGGGCGTCCGACTTGGTGACAACCGTCTGATAGACGGACCACTCGGGGTAGTTGGTGGTGATGTCGATGCCGATCTCTTTCCCGGCAGCCGCCACAACTTCAATCGCGGCCTGCCAGTCGGACCAGCCGTTGGGGCAGGTGGCGATGTAGCTGAGCTTTTCACCATTGTACTCGCGCCAGCCATCGCCATCGTTATCGACGATGCCGGCCTCGTCCAACAAAGCCTTGGCGCCTTCGATGTCGTTGCCGGCCCACTGCAGATCAGCGACAGCGTCGTGGTCGTATAAAGCTTGCTCACCGGGGGTCGGGTTCATGAGGGAGCGCGGCACCTGGTCAAAGGTGGCCGATTGGTTGGTCATCGCGTTGGCGATGATGGTGGGATAGTCGACGGCAATGGCAATGGCCTTGCGCACGGCGACCTGATCCAGACCGGGGGACTCCAGGTTGTAGAAGGCGGTGGGCAAGCTGGCGCCGATGTGATACGGAGCCTCGGGGAGGTAGGTGGAGATGGGCAACCCGTAGTTCTCCCAGAGCAGATTGACGTTGGAGTTGAACTGCTGGCTCACGTCCACCTCGCCTTTCGCTAAGGCGACCGAACCGGCGGCGTTGTCCTTGAAGATCGTGTGCGCCAGGTACTTCGGTGCGGGCAATTCGCCCCACATAGACTCATCCTGGCCCCAGTAGTTGTCATCGCGAACGAGAATGACCTTCGACTCGTCGGCGAAGTGCTTGTGATACGGCCCGGAGTAGACCACATCCTCGGCAGGATCCGCCAGGAAGTCGCCGGCGTCCTCACCCACGCGCTCCTCCAGCGTCTGAGTCCAGGCTTTTTGCATAACGTAGTTGCTGCTGATATAGCCTTCGACGATCAGCGGGTTAACGGCTACGCCATCATCATCCAGTTTAGCCTTAACCACCACCGTCTTGTCATCCGCGGCAACAATGTCTTCAATGTAAGGAGCGTTGCCGGCGCCAGCGCCGGTGTTGTACTTAACGTGGGTGGCCCAGGTATACGCAACGTCCTCGGCGGTCACCGGGGTGCCATCGCTCCACTTGGCGGCGTCCTTGAGTTTAAAGGTGATCTCAGTCCGGTCGGCGTTCCATTCATAGTCCCCGTCGGCCAGCAGAGGATAGACTTGACCATCTAACATATTGAACAGATAGGGAGTCTCAAACATCGGGACGCGGGCACTGGCGCCCTCAGAGATCGCCATCGCGTTATTGTTGCTGCTGGAGTAAGGATTCCAACCGACAACCGCGCCCCACTGTTGGCCATTGAAGTACAGGGTTTCCTGGCGAGGCAGCGTCCCTTCCTCCGCCTCAGCTTCCTCGGCCGGGACCTCAACCTCGACGATCTTTTCAACCTCGACCGTCCTCTCTACCTCAACCACAACGGTCTTCTCAACTTCAACCGTCTCCCTGATCACCTCCGGGGTAGGCGTCGCGCAAGCGGAAAGAACCAGGGATACAACCATCAGGCTGCTGAGCAGCCACCAAAGGGTTCTACGTTTCATGATACTTCATCCTCCTGATAGATTTGATTATTGTCTGACATACACGACCCAACCAACACACTTTGTTTTTGGTTCACCTCCTTTTCACGTCATCGTGGCCCACACTTACTTGAAGGAATCGACCAAACTCCGAACGCGCAATGCGCCGCGCAGACGTTCGACCGTCCAATCATCCAGCGCGGGCATCGTCACCGTCACGGTGCGCCCCGCCGGGAGATCGAAATAGTTATCGCTGAAGGTCACATCCGTTCCCTCCAACGTCAGCCAGACGAAGCGCGCCAGGCGCTCGGCGGAGAGCGTGATGGCGAAGCCGTCCGCCGTCTCCGCGACTTCGCTGCTCAGCCCCGGATCAACTAGCTTGAGATGCTTGTTGGGCGCGAAAGGCATCACGCTCTGGCTGATGCGTTCGCCTTCGTGATAAAGCGCGTAGACGAGCACAACCTCGCGGCGATTCTCAGCCGTCACCTCTGCGGAGAAATCCAGCGCGCAGACCTGCACGGCCTCCAGCGCCGGGACGGAGACCGCTTCCTCGCCGCTGATCAACACTTCACCATCGAGCGTCTCCAGCGACCAGCGGGCGACGCCCTCCCACGCCTCGTTCAAATCGTTGGTGATGTAGAGCGTCGCCAACGGCGCATCCGCCTCCCGCACCGGCTTGCCGATGTGCAACAGATCCTCGACGGCCTCCTGGCTCATCGTGCGCTCGCCGGTGCTGATGATTTCGCCGTCCGGCGTCTTGATCATCCATTCAATCGTGCGCTGTCCGGCGTGCGGGTCCGAGATGGGATGCGGCCCCACGTCCGGCCCGCAATCCTCGGCGGAAAGATGCACCGGCTCGTAGAAGCGACGCGCCGCGTAGTGCAGCGCCTTCCACCGCCCAAAATAATCCAAACTCGCCCACGAAGCCACGGGCCAGCAGTCGTTGAGCTGCCAGTAGAGCGCGCCGCCGGTGCAGGCCTTGCTCCGCCGCCAGAACTCGACGCCGGTGCGCACAGCCTCCGCCTGGAGAATCTGCGTCAGATAGACCAGCGCGGGAAAATCCTGGGGCATCTGGAAGTGATCGGTCAGGTAGTTGATGATCTTGCCGTTGCCCGCGTCGTTGCGCTGGTGATGCTCCATGATGTACGAGGTCATATTCCAGTCCGATTCGTCGGCATACGTCCGCACCGTATCCAGCGGCGGCAGCGATTGGAAGCCGAACTCGCTGATGAAGCGCGAGGGATGCTCGCGGTACGCCTGGAAGGGACGGTTACCGTGCCAGACCTCCCAGTTGTGCGTGTCGCCGGTGTGCGTCGCGTTGGGCGTGACGAAGTTGAGGTTCGAGGAGGGCGAGCTGGGCCAGTAGGGCGTGTCGGGATCTTCGACGGCGATAAGCTCCGGCAACATCTCGTGGAACATCCGGTCGTAGGCCGCTTTGTACGGCTGATAGCGGGGGCGATTCCAGCCCCACGAATCCCACCCCCACTCCATCTCGTTGTTGCCGCACCAGAGCGCCAGGCTGGCGCGATGCCGCAGGCGGCGGAGGTTCTCGATGGCTTCCACGCGCACGTTCTCGAAGAAGGCCTCGTCTTTGGGATAGATGCTGCACGAGAAGATAAAATCCTGCCACACCAAAATGCCGTAGCGATCGCAAAGATCGTAGAAGCGCTCCTCTTCATAGAAGCCGCCGCCCCAGACGCGCAGCATATTCATGTTGGCGTCGGCGGCGCTGCGAATCAGCCCTTCCAGTTGCTCATCGGTGATGCGGCTGGGGAAAGAATCGGCGGGGATCCAGTTGGCACCCTTGGCGAAAATCGGCGCGCCGTTGACGACGAAGGTGAAGGACGTGCCGAACTCATCCGGCTCCTGGCGGAGTTCCAGCGTGCGCAGGCCGATTTGGAAGGTGCGCGTATCGCAGATTTCGCCATCGGCGGCGAGCGTCACCTCGACGTCGTAGAGCGGTTGATCGCCGAGGCCATTGGGCCACCAGAGCTGCGGATCGGAAATCGCCAGCGATAGCCGGGCCGCATCGCCATCCAGCGTCGCGTCCACGGCGAGCGCCTCGCCATCCGGCGCTGTGACCGTGAGCGCCGCCTTGAGTTCCGCATCCTCCCGCCAGCGTTCGACCGTCAGATCAACACTGAGGGCGACCTCGCCATCGTCGTGATGCTGGCGTAGATGGACGTCATCTAAGCGCGCGGCGGTGTAGCCCTCCAATCGCACATCCTTCCAAATCCCCACCGGCGGCAGCTTGGGGCCCCAATCCCAACCAAATTGACAGGGCGCCTTGCGGATGTGCGGGCCGCCGGGCAAGGAATGCGTCGGGCCAATCAACGGCTCCTCGGCTTGTCGCTCGCGGATCAAAGGCGCCGGCCCGTGGAGCAGGACGCGCGCCTCATTCTCGCCGGCGACCACCGCCTCGGTCACATCCCAGGCGTAGCGGCGGAACATATTCTCGGTGCTGCCCAACGCCTTCCCGTTGATGGAAACCTCGGCCAACGTGTCCAGCCCATCGCAGACCAACATGACGCGGTCTTCGTCAGCCAGATCCTCTTGCGCTTCGAATCGTAATTTATATTCCCAATCGCGCTCGGCAACCCACTGCACGCGCAACTCATTATCGGCCACGAAGGGATCGGGAATCTTCCCCTGAGCCAAGAGCGCACTCTGCGCAGAGCCGGGTATCGCGGCGGGCAGCCACGCCTCTGTACCAACTTCGCGTAATTGAACCACATGCGGTCGTACTTTAATAGTCACAATAACTCCCTCGAATTAACTTAACCACTTGTTGCTTTTCTGTTTTGCCGATTTGTTGCTTTGCCGATTTGTTGCTTTGCCGATTTGTTGCTTTGCCGCTTTGTTGCTTTGCCGCTTTGTCTCAGAGACTATTCTGCTTGATAAAGTCGATCATCTCATCCACATAAGCATAGGCCAGGCACGTGACCGTATCCGCGCCGCCGTAGTAGATGGCGAGGCGACCGGTGGGCGCGTCGACCAGGGCCGCGCAGGGGAACGCCACGTTGGGCACATCCCCCACCTGCTCATAGGGCATCTGCGGGGAGAGCAGATACGGCTCTGTGCGGTAGAGCACCTTCCACGGCTCATCCAGATCCAAGAGCGCCGCGCCGAAGCTGTAAACGAAGCCGTTGCACGAGGTGATCACGCCGTGGTAGATCATCAGCCAGCCCTCGGTCGTCTCGATGGGCGTCGGCCCCGCGCCGATCTTGGTGCTCTGCCAGCCGCCCGTCGGCTGCATCACAAAGCGATGGCGGCCCCAGTGAATCATATCGGGACTTTCACTGTAGAAAATATCACCAAACGGCGTGTGACCCGTGTCGCTGGGCCGGCTGAGCATCGCGTACTTGCCGTGAATCCTGCGAGGGAAAAGCACACCATTGCGGTTATAGGGGAGAAAAGCGTTTTCTATCTGATAAAAGGTCTCGAAATCATAGGTATAGCCAACGCCGATGGTGGGGCCGTGGTAGCCGTTGCACCAGCTCACATAGTAGCGATCCTCCAACCAACAGACGCGCGGATCGTAGCGATGCACGAAGGGCGCCAGCTCCTCATCCTCGCAGATAAAATCGATAGGCTTGGGGTCAAGCTCCCAGTGCATCGCGTCGGCGCTCCGGCCGCTGTGGATATTCATCTCGCGCTTCTTGTTGTCCACGCGGAAGACGCCCGCGAATCCGCCCGCGAAGGGGACGACGGCGCTGTTGAAGATGCTGTTGGAGGTGGGCAGCAGATCGCGGGGGATGATGGGATTCTGCGCCGAGCGCCAGACGACATCATCGCAATCTGGGGGACGATCCTCCCAGGGGATGTTGGGAAGGGCCTCGCCGGTAATGGTATGCTCATTTGACATGATGTTTACCTCTCACTTTGTTGGATCCATGGGGGCTTCAGGAGTCAGCTCTGCGGTATAGGGGAGGACAGAGCTGCGTTCTACTAAGGGCGAATGCACCGTGATGGTCATTCGGGCGGCGTCGGGATGCCGGAGTCGCCAGAGCAGCAGGCGGACGGCTTCGCGGCCCATCATCACTTTATCGACGCGCATCGTGGTGAGGGGCGGCGTGACATATCGCGAGAAGTCAATATCATCGTATCCGATAATGGACAAGCGCTCCGGGACCTTGCGGCCCATCATCTGAGCTGCCTGGATAGCGGCGATGGACACCTCGTCGTTGCAGCCGAAGATCGCCGTGACCTGCGGATGTGCCTCCAGCAGTCTCTGCGTGGCTTTAAAGGCCTCGTCGGGATTGAGCGAGCAATCAGTCAAGTATGAATGGGGAATGTCACAATCGACAAGGGCCTGTTCATAGCCCCGCCGTCGCTCCTGGAGGCTGGGATAGCTGCTTTGACAACCGCCGAGCATCCCAATGTGCCGGTGCCCCTTATCGATGAGGTAGGTCACCGCGCTATACGCGCCGGCGAAATTATCCGAGATCACCACATCATACTCGTCGTGGATCGCATAAGCATCGACCAGGATCACCGGAATCTGCAGGCGCCCCTCTATCTGGGATACGACGGCCTCGTCGACAAACGCTCCGACAATCAACAATCCATCTAGCTTCTTATAGGAGAGCAACTTGGGGATTTGCACCGGACGGTTGTTCGAGTCCACCAGAATTTTGGCATAGAGGAGATTGATCTCCTCTTGCCGGCACACATCCTCAATACCGGCCAGGATCCGCGAGTAGAAAGGATTGGCGCGTGGGGGAATCTCCGGTTCCGATTTAACGATAATCCCCAGATTCTCGAGTTCGCCAGAGTTTTTCTCCTCCAGGCCATTGAGAGGATACCCCAATGTCTCAGCTATTTTCCAGATATGTTCCCGAGTGGCATCCGAAACGCCGGGTTTATGACGCAGCGCCAGCGAGACGGCGGCGATGGAATATCCGCATTCTTCAGCTATGTCCCGCAGAGTGACTTGATCGGCCATAACGTAAAGCATCCTCGATGGAGCAACGTGAGAAGAGATTTTTAGTTGAATGCGCCCCTTTATGGGAAGAAGAGGAAAAACCGAGGATTGAAAGCGCGTCCAACCGCCTTATTGAACAGTTTACTAAATTTTAAGCTAAATGTCAAGGGGTTTTTAAGTGAATTTAGGATTCTCCCATAAAGAACCGGGCCGCTCGTAAAAAAGCGACCCGGTTCGTGTGGTGAAGATGTGATCAGATCAAGCTATCCGATAGTTGGGGTGTCATTTCCTGGGAATAGCCATTCCCGCGTGCCAGAGGCAACGTACCACCACGCCCGCCGCGATCAAGCCAAGGACGAGCATCAC
>CAZCAI010000131.1:4528-13871 GCA_964496595.1 uncultured Anaerolineales bacterium | reverse complement strand
TGGATATCGAGCCGGGCGAGGCGGCGGATGAAGCGCCGGTCTCCATCTCGCCGGAAACGAACATCCGCGCCGAATTGCGCACGGTCGCGCCCGAAGCGCGCGTCGCCCAGGGAGCGGGGGAAGCAGCAGGCCGTCCCATCGCCCCGCCGCCTCCGCCGGAGTTACGGCCCGGCGCGCCGGCCAGAGCGGGAATTCCCGCGCGATTCTTAGCGATGGGCGGCGTCGCGGCGCTCGTATTGGTCGCGATGATCGTCGGCGCGGTGCTGCTGTTGGGAGGCGGGAATGGATCGGCGACCCCCGACGCGCTGCCCCTGCCTGGCGACCCCACCTCCACGCCGACGGTGGTGGAAGCTGGGGTAGGCGCTCCCACGTCAACGCCGGAGACGGGTGGCGAGGAAGATGAGACGGGCGACGAGTTTGCCGCCCCCACCTCCACGGTCGCGCCGGGGCAACCCACCTCCACCCCGCGGGCTGAGCCATCCGCAACCCCCACGCCCGAACCCACATCTGAACCGGCGTGTGTGCGGGCCGCGCCCAATCTGGTCTCGCCGGCGGATCAATCGAGCCATTACTCCGGCACGATGATCGAGTTTGTGTGGCAGGGCGGGCGATTGTGCTCGGGCGAGCGCTGGCGGGTGGGTATCTTTGGCCATGGATTGGAGCTATTTTGCGAAGCTGCATCGGGACAAACCCGCACCTCGTGTCAGGTCAACGCCGATCCGGCTGAGTATAGCTGGCGGGTTGAAGCCATTAGTTCTGATGGTAGCGCACTTAGGGGAGCGGTAAGCGGCTCACGGAGACTCAATATCACCATGGCGCCGGATCAACCGGAACCAGGAACAACTGAGGAGCCAACTGAGGAACCAACTAGGGAAGGTTAAAGTCAAAAATTTGTTTTAGTTTCCCAGAAGATAGAAAATATTACGCAATACGAAATACGCACTACCCACTGCGTCTTAAACTGAGAGGATGTAATCACTATGACAGATTTAATTGGGCGACAATTTGGACAATATAAAATCACCGGCGAGATCGGCGGCGGGGGGATGGGCGAGGTCTATCTCGCCCAGGATACGCGCCTCACCCGCCAGGTGGCGGTCAAGATTCTGCCCCTGGAGGCCGCGCAAAATCGCGAGATGGTGCAGCGCTTCCGGCGCGAGGCCAGCGCCGCCGCCGGATTGGATCATCCCAACATCATCGATGTCTACGACATGGGCGTCGAGACCGGCTTGTACTACATCGTCATGCGCTACGTCAACGGCCCGACGCTGAGCGATGTCCTGAAGAACGAAGGCCCGCTTCCCTCGGAGCGCGTGCTGCGCATTATGGCCCAGTTGACCGACGCGCTCGAGTATGCGCATCAGCGCCAGATCATCCACCGCGATATCAAGCCCGCGAATGTGATGTTGGAGCGCAATGACTTTGTCACCTTGATGGACTTTGGCATCGCGCGGGCGCCCAGCAAGGAGAAGCTCACGATGGTGGGCCAGGTGATGGGCACGGCGGGCTATATGTCGCCGGAGCAGGCCTCCGGCCGGCCGGTGGATGCGCGCACGGATATTTTCGCCCTGGGCGTGCTCATCGAGGAGATGTTGACCGGGCAGCGGCCGGGATTCGGGCAGCCGCCGAGCGCCGATCTTCCTCCCGCGATTCGGAAGGTCGTGGCGCGCAGTCGCGCCGGGCGAGCGGATGATCGCTATGGCTCGGTGCGCGCGCTCCACGATGATCTGCGCGGCGCAGTCGCCAGCGCGCCGCCGCCGGATCAGCCGCCGGCCCAGTCCCAGTCGCTCAAGTTGATGCTGAAGGATGGGCGCGAGTATCCGTTGCAACCGGGCGTCCTGCGCATCGGGCGCGCCGCCGATAACGATGTGGTGCTCCGCGATGAGCAGGTCTCGCGTTATCACGCCGAAATCCGCACCGACCGGCGCGGCAGCGCCATCGTTGATCTGGGCAGCACCAACGGCGTCTATGTTGATAGACAACGTCTGACGCCGCACCAACCCTATCCCCTCAGAGGGAGCGCGTGGGTGCAGGTGGGCAAAAATGTCATGGTCAAAATCGAGCCGGGTGAGGTCGCGCGCCCGGTGGAGGATCACCTTTCGACGGATACGCAGGCGCGCGCCGTCTTGCAGACCGCCTCATCCCAGAAATTGCCTCAGTTGGAGGAAGAGCAGCTCTCTCCGCCTCAACCCCCGCCGCCCCCGGCGTCAGCGCAGAAAAAATCCGGCGGCGGGCGCAAGCTGTTGTGGATCGGCGGCGGGATCGTTGGCGTGTTGGGCCTCCTGGCGCTGGCATGCATCGCCTGGCTATTTTTCCCCACCGACGCATCGCCCAGTCCGACCCGGACGCCCACGCGAGAAGCGGCGGCGGCGACCTCCACGCCCAGGCCGACGAGCACATCTGCCGTTGGCGCGACCGATACTTCTGAGCTATCGGCGGGCGACCTGATCTTTGGGGACACCTTTTCGGTCCGTTCGACATCGGAGGCGCAGTGGTTCCTGCCGGATGAGGATGCCTATGGCTATGAGGTGGACGGCGGGGAGTTGGTCGGCTGGCACGAAGACCCAGAGAGCTTCAGTTGGGCCGAGAGCCTGGACGCCTACGAGGATTTCGACCTGACGATGGACGTCAAGGTGTTGGAGGGCGGGGAGGATGCGATGTTTGGCCTCCTCTTCGCGATGGATGATGAGAGTGACAATTACCTGGGCTGTCTGGTGCAGGGCGATGATTCGGGCTATTGCATGGAGAAAGACGCCGGCGAGATTGAATTCGGCGATTGGGCCCGGGCGGATGTGATGCATCAGGCTTACGGTGTGAATAAGGTGCGCGTGATTCGTATGGACGACAATTGGGCGTTTTACGTGAACGACGCATGCGTCGGCGCGGGCCGGGGCGGCGGCGTGGCGGAGGGCTACCTCGGCCTGGCCGCCAGCACCTTCGATGCGCCCACGGAGATCGCCTTTGACAATCTTGAGGTTCGCGCGCCGAGTTTGACGAGCCGGGCGCAGCTCTCCTGCCGTCCTGAATTCTATGGCGAGGAGACCGAGGCGGCTCCCCCCGCGACATCTCGCCCGACGGCCGCGCCCACAGCAGCGCCCACCTCGCCGCCAGAGCCGACGACCGCGCCGCCGCCATCGGGCGGCAACGTCTTCGAGTTTCATAACTACACGGGGGATCAGAGCTGCCACTTCGAGTTCTGGGGGCCGGCCTCCTACAGCGTCGATGTCGGCGTCGGTGAGTCGAAGGTGATTCGCAATATCCCCAACGGCGAGTACGGCTGGAAGACTTTCATCACCGGCCTCGGCGAATCATCGGGCAACGCGCCGGTGAAGATGGTCGCCGGCGGTCGCTGCGTCATCACCTGCTCCAAGCACGACGGCGGCTACTACACCGGCAGCGATTGCACCCCATAACGAACAATTTCCTTGCGAAGGTTGGGGCAGGCGACGCTATCAAAATGTCGCATCGTCCACCGGAGATCATCCCGACGTCGAGAGCAACGGCAACCTTCGCAAGGGTTTGATAGACGAATTAGCAGAGGATAGGAGTCACAGGAGTCTATGAAAGAACTTATCGGCGAAACTTTTGGACAATACGAAATCACCGGCATCATCGGCGAGGGCGGGATGGGCGTCGTTTATCGCGCTCAGGATACCAAACTGCATCGCGATGTGGCGCTCAAGGTTCTCCCGTTGGATACGGCGCAGAACGCTGAACTGCTCAAACGCTTTACGCGGGAGGCCAATGCCGCCGCCGGGTTAGATCACCCCAACATCATCGACATCTACAACCTGGATACCCAGGATGGGATGTACTACATCGCGATGCGCTACGTCGAGGGCGAGACGCTCTCGCAGCTTTTGCACAGAGAAAGCCCCTTATCATTGGCTCGGGCGGCCGATATTGTGACCCAGTTGGCCGACGCGCTGGATTATGCGCACGCGCGCCACATCATCCACCGGGATATTAAACCGGCGAACGTCATGGTGGGGCCGAATAATCGCGTCACCTTGATGGATTTTGGCATCGCCAAGGCCCCCTCCAAGGAGAAGTTGACCCGCGTCGGTCAGGTGATGGGCACCATCGAATATATGTCGCCGGAGCAGTTCCAGGGCAAGCCCGTGGACGCCCGCGCCGACATCTATGCTTTGGGCGTCATCCTATATCAAATGTTGACCGGCAGGATCCCCTTTACCTCTCAAGCCCTGCTCTCCGACCCCTCGCTGTTTAGCGCGCCGCCATCGCCGCGACGTTACAATGCGCAGATCCCGGCGGCTGTGGAACAGGTCATCCTGCGCAGCCTGGCCGAAGCGCCCGGCGCCCGGTATCAAAAAGCGACGGAGCTTGCAGAAGCGCTACGCGCGGCGCTGGGGAAATCTCCAGAAGCGGCGTCTCCCACGCCCATACCCGCGCCCGTGATCGCGCTGAAGTTGGTCTTTCCCAACGGCTACGAGCAACAATTGAACCCCGGCGTGCTGCGCCTGGGGCGGGCGTCAGATAACGATATGATCTTTCAGGATGATCGGGTCTCGCGTTACCACGCCGAAATTCATTGCAAAGAGCAGCGCGGCTGCGCGATTATCGATCGGGGAAGCGCCAACGGCACCTTTATCAACGGGCGGAAGTTGCGCCCGGAGATCTTCTTGCCCCTGGAGCCGGGGATGCACATCAACTTGGGGCCTAACGTCGCGATGCGCGTGCGGCAAGGGGCCGCGCCTCGGCGCGATGAACAATCCCACGTTTGGCCGGCCGGCTCCCCAGATACGACAAAGGAAGATGGAAATGCCAGAAATTCGATTTTAGCGCATCCCACGCGGGTCATTGCCCAGGCCGCCACACAACTCAGCGATCGGCAACTGGCCTTCATCGTGGGGGGACTCGTCCTTTTGACCGTGATCGGCGTCTGGTTTGGCGCGCCGCTCTGGCGAGAAATTTCCTTTATATGGAATAATGTGCCATTGATCGGATTGGCCGGCGCGGCGGTCTACGCAGCGACGCGGAGGCCGTGGGGCGCGGCAATTGCGCACGCTTTGGTCGCCTTTATCGGCGGCAGTCTGCTCTGGCTGCGCGTGGGAACCTATGAGCGCTATGGCGTCTTATTCATCGGCGCTGTCGCCAGCGGCCTCTTTATCCGCGCCTGGTTGGAACTTGTGGAGGGCCGTACCCAAAACGTTCCGGAAGAGAATCCTTGGCGCGAGGCCGGCTGGCTGGCCTTGATGACGACGCTGGCCGTCGCCATCCTCTATGGCATCGTGAGTGTCTACGAACTACAGCGCATCGGGCAGTGGTTCGGCGCGGCCGCCATCGGCGGATTAGGATGGTTCTTAGGCGATCTGGTGCGGCACTACCTGGCGTTGCGAGCCAACCAGGCAAAACATTAGCGCGTGGCGATGAGGTCTTGCGCGCTGAAGGTGGAGATTATGCATAAACGACAACGAATGATCATCATTGGGGGCATTATTCTGCTGGGAACGATCCTGAGCGCTCAGGTCTGGGCTAATGACGTGGCGCGCGAGGATATTATGAACATCACGGCGGTCTGGGAGGAGCTAGGCCTCTATGGGCAGGCCCAGATCGTGGCGGTGGCGGATACCGGGCTGGATACTGGCAACTTGGATACCGTGAGCGCCGACTTCGCGGATCGGGTGATTGAGACCTTCGCGCGCGGCCGCGCCGATGACTGGAGCGACGCCAATGGCCACGGCACCCACGTCGCCGGCTCGGTGCTGGGGAATGGGCGGCTCTCCGGCAGCGACCCTGACGCGCGCGACTACGACGGCTCCTTCGCGGGCGTCGCGCCGGAGGCGGACCTCATCTTCCAAGCGCTCTTGGATCCCGATGGCGGGCTGGGCGGCCTGCCAGACGATCTGGGTGATCTCTACCGCCAGGCTTACGACGCCGGCGCGCGCATCCACACCAACAGTTGGGGCGGGAGCTTCTTCATCCGGCCGCTCTCTCGCTTTGTCACCTCCGGAACCTATCCGCCGGCCAGCGTTCAGACCGACCGCTTCGCCTGGGAACACAAGGACATGGTCATCATCTTCGCGGCGGGCAACGACGGGAATGATACGATGCCGCCCGATGGCATTGTGGACGAGGATTCGATTGGAGCGCCGGGCACCGCGAAAAACATCATCAGCGTGGGCGCGTCGGAGAATGTGCGCAGCAGCGGCGGGAACAGTGATCAGGCCTGGGGCGAAGGCACGATTGAGGGCGCGCTGCTGGGCTTCAATCCCGTGATGGAGCCGCTGGTCGACGACAAGCCTTCCGATAATGCCGATGGGATGGCGATGTTCTCCAGTCGCGGCCCCACCAACGATGGGCGCATCAAACCGGATGTGGTCGCGCCGGGCACCAACGTGCTCTCGGTGCATTCCCAGCACCCAGACGCGGGGGTGTTGTACGGCTTGCACGAGGGTAACGAGCGCTACGCCTATTGCAGCGGCACATCGATGTCCACGCCCCTGGTCGCCGGGGCGACGGCCCTGATCCGCCAATGGTATGTGGAGACGCGCGGTCAGCCTAATCCCAGCGCGGCGCTGATCAAGGCCACGTTGATCAACGGCGCGGTCGATATGAGTCCGGGGCAGTACGGCGCCGGCGAGACGCAGGAGATTCCCGATGCGTGGCCGAATCCCGTCATCGGCTGGGGGCGCGTCGATCTGGCCGCCTCGCTGGCGGTGGGGCAGGGCGCCGAGCGCGAAGTCTGGTTCGATGACGCGAGCGAGATCGCGCGGACGGGCGATGAGGTCGAGTTCGCGCTCTACGCCAACAGCGGGGACGATGCGATGCGGATTACCCTTGTCTGGACGGATCCGCCGGGCGAGGAGGAGCCGGAGAGCATCGATCTTTCCATCCTCGACGGAGAACGGGCCGATCCCGTGTTGGTGAACGACCTGGACTTGCGCGTCATCGCCCCGGATGGGCGCGAGTTCTTGGGGAATGGGGAGCGCGAGGATGGCGGCGATCCGGATCGTTTGAACAATGTAGAAGCCGTGCGCATCCCCAATCCCGTCGAGGGTGACTATCGCCTCATCGTCGCCGGGCACGAGATCGCGCAGGGGCCGCAGCCCTTCGCCATCGTGATGGCCGGCAATCGCGTGGTGCAAGGTCCCGAGCCGACGCCCATGCCGCCGGCCGAGGCGGATGAGGCCGATGAGGATGAGGTTGACGCCTCGGAGGATGAGGATGATGAGGAGCAGGATTGGCTGCCGTGGCTGCTCATAGGCGGCGGCGCGGTGGTGTTGGCGCTCTTGGGCGTCATCGCTTGGATGATGTGGCAGCAACAGCAGCGGCCCGCGCGGGCGCGGCAATCCATTCCTCCCCCGCCTCCGCCGCCTGCGGTTTCAGGCGGTCTGTCGTCCGCTCCTGGGCCATCCTCCGGCCGGATGGGCGGCCAGGCTTACTTGGTCGTGCGCCAGGGCGCGAACGCGGGCGGTCGCATCGCCGTTGGGCAACGCTTATTGATGGGGCGCAGCAGCCAAAATGATGTGACCTTACAAGATAGCAAGGTCTCGCGTCAGCACGCCCGCATTGAACAGCGCCCGGATGGGTATTACCTTGTGGATCAACAAAGCTCCAATGGCTCCTTCGTCAACGGGCGGCGGGTGAGCCAGCAGTTATTGCGCTCTGGGGATGAGATCCGCTTGGGCAGCACGGTGATGGAATTTCGGTTGGGGTAGTGGCAGGGAGGGCCGGATGACACGTTTACCACGGTTGCCGGTGGGCATCGCCTCGTTTGAGGTGTTGCGCGAGGGCGGGTTCGTGTATGTGGACAAGACCGCCGACATCTACCGGATGGTGGATGAGGGCATCTACTATTTCCTGGCGCGGCCGCGACGATTTGGGAAATCGTTGCTGGTCTCGACGTTGCGGTGTCTGTTCCAAGGGCGGCGGGAGCTATTCGCGGGCTTGTGGATCGCGGACGCGGAATGGGCGTGGGCGGAGCATCCGGTGGTGCTGTTAGATTTCAACCAGATCGCGCGGGATACGCCGCAAAATCTGGAATTGGCCCTCACACGCGAACTGGTCAACACGGCGGCGCGCTGTGGAGCGACGTTGGAAGAGCCTTTGCTGGAAGGCCAGTTTCACGAGTTGATCCGCAAATTGCATCAGCGCGCGGGGCAGCCGGTGGTGGTGTTGGTGGACGAGTACGACAAGCCGATCATCGATCACCTGGGGCAGGGGCCGGAACGGGCGGCCATCGCGCGCGCTAACCGCGATATTCTGAGGCGACTGTTTGGTGTGCTCAAGGGCGGGGATGTGACGCCCATCCTGCGCTTCGTGCTGTTGACCGGCATCTCGCGCTTCAGCAAGGTCTCGGTGTTCTCGGAGCTTAACAACCTGGATGATCTCTCGATGCACGCGCGTTATGCGACGCTGTTGGGGTACACGCAGGCGGAAGTGGAGAGAGACTTCGCGCCACATCTGGAGCGCTTCGCGGCGGCGCAGGAGCTATCACGCGCGGCCTTGTTGGAACAGTTGGCGCAGACCTACGATGGCTATCGCTTCACCAAGCGCGCGGTCACGGTTTACAATCCTTTCTCCACGCTCAAGGCGTTGGAACGCTGCGACTTTGGTCACTACTGGTTCGAGACGGGGACGCCCACATTCTTAGTCGAGTTATTGCGCGAGCAGCAGTATCCGTTGCCGCAACTGGAAAACTTCCAGGCGCAAATCTATCTCTTCGCTACTTACGATCTGGAGGACTTGCAACCCGAAGCGTTGTTATTCCAGACCGGCTACGTGACGATCAAGGATGTGGAGGACACGCTCTACACCTTCGGGTATCCGAACCAAGAGGTCAAGACGGCGTTTGTGACGCAGTTGCTCTACGCATTTGCCGGGCAGAGCAAGCGGCGCGTGGATAGTTTGACTATGCGGCTGGCGCAGCATCTACGACGGGAGGACTTCGCGGCGTTTTTCGAGACGATCCAGGCGATCTTTGCGAAGATTCCATACACGCTCAACACGCAACGGGACGAGGCGTACTTCCACACGCTGTTCTATTTGATGATCGCGGCATCGGGCGCGCAGGCGGATCCGGAGTTGCTGACGAGTCGTGGGCGCATCGATCTGGCGGTGACGTTCCCGGAGCAAGTGTACGTGATGGAATTCAAGTGCAACCAAAGCCCGCAGGTCGCGCTGGAGCAGATACGGGCGCGGGGCTACGCGGAGCGGTATCGAGAGAGCGGCAAGCGCGTCTTCCTGATGGGCCTGGAGTTCAGCCCGGAGGAGCGCAACTTAGTCGCCTGGGAAGTGGTCGAGTTGCAGGCGTGAGGTGGATTTAGGGAGGGCCGGATGACACGTTTACCACGGTTGCCGGTGGGCATCGCCTCGTTTG
>CAZCAI010000131.1:0-4428 GCA_964496595.1 uncultured Anaerolineales bacterium | reverse complement strand
AGCCCGGAGGAGCGCAACTTAGTCGCCTGGGAAGTGGTCGAGTTGCAGGCGTGAGAACGATAGGTATTGGAAGCAGTTGTTAAGATTGTGGGTATTAGAAGCGAGGAATCATCATTATGAATAGAAAGAATGGGCAGAGTTTGGTCGGTTATCGGCTGGGCAAGTATGAAATCCATGCCGAAATTGGACGCGGAGGGATGGGCGCGGTCTACAAGGGCTATGATCCGCTGTTGGATCGCTACCTGGCTGTGAAGGTGTTGGCTCCTCACCTGGTCTGGGAGGAGGAGTTCGTCCAGCGCTTTCTGCGTGAGGCGCGCTCGGCCGCCCGGCTGAAGCATCCCAACATCGTGACGATTCACGACGTAGGCCAGCAAGAGGGCTGGTACTACTTTGTGATGGAATATGTGGAAGGTATCGCGCTCAACGATTTTATCCAGCGGTATGGGGCCTTGCCTCTCTGCGACGTTTTGGATGTCATCAAGTCCTTAGCCTCAGCGCTGGATTATGCGCACGAGAACAAACTGATCCATCGGGATATTAAGCCCGGCAACATCATTGTGGGCGTCGGCGGCGCGATCACGTTGACCGATTTTGGAATCGCGCGCGCGGCCCAGGAGCAGCGGATGACCAGCACGGGCACGATCTTAGGCACGCCCGAATATATGGCCCCGGAACAGGCCAAGGGCGAGGAGGCGGACGCGCGCAGCGATCTTTACAGTCTGGCGGTGGTCGCCTATCAGATGTTGAGCGGCGCGGTGCCCTACAGAGCGGATAGCACCTTGGCGCTGTTATTCAAGGTGGTGAATGAGCCGCTGCCGCCGATTCGCCAGGTGAAACCGGAGTTGCCGGAGGCGGTTGAGGCGGTGCTCCAACGGGCGCTGGCGAAAGATCCGGCGGCGCGCTATCCTAACGTCACGGCATTTTATGAGGCGCTGCGCGAGGCCTTCGGCGAACTGCCGGGGGGCGCGCCCTCGCTGGTGCAGAACGTGCGCCCGGAGGACGTCTCTGTCATCGTGACGCCCCCGGCGGGCGAGCAGGCGGCGCGCTCAGAGGCAGAGATGCGCCAGGCGCCGACGCGCATCGAGGGCGCTACGCCCGCGCCTGAACGCCCTGTCACGCCGCCGCCCGCGACGCCGCCTCCCACAACGCCGCCGCCGGCGTCCTTGCAGGCAGAGGCGGAGATGCGCTCATCGGAGACGGTGGTGGAAAGCGCCGCGTCCGTGGCTGCGAAGCCGGAAGCCCCGCCGGAACCGGTAGAGGTCGCAGCGCCGGTAGGGAGCGAGAGCGGTCATCAACGCCGCCGCCGCGTCCCCGTGTGGGCGTGGGGCGTCATCGGCGCGATAGTGCTGTTGGGCGGGATTGTAGGTGGGAGCATGGCCATCGATGCAATCGGCACAACGCCCACGCCGACCGCCACCCTCACGCCCACCGCGACGAATACGTCGACGGCTACGGCCACAGCGACGCCAACGCATACGCCGACTTCGACGGCGACGCCGACGAACACGCCGACCGCCACACCAACGCCGCTTCCCGCCCCTGAGTTGGCGGGGATGGACGATGGCGCAGGGCGTTTGGCGACCAGTTGGGCCGCTTTATCTTGGGAGTGGTTCCAGGCGTTGCTAGACAATCAACGCTTTGTCGTCGTCGTGGAGGATGAAGAAGGTACGACGGTCTTCACCCATACGGTTGCGGCAGGTGAAGAACTGGCGTATAGTTTCACGCCTGAGAGTCGGGATTTAGAGCACTATGCCACGTATACCTGGCGCATCCTTGTGGAAGAGCAACACGATGAAGCGTGGCAGGAGATCGCTCGGAGCGAGAAACGCTCGTTTGATGTTTATCCACCGGCCCCAACGGAGACGCCGGAGCCGCCCACGCCGACGCCCGCGCCCCAACAACCCCCACCCGGCGATCCCGGGCCAGGCGATCCAGATCCAGAGCCAACGGATCCGCCGGGGAAACCAACCCCCAAGCCTTGATATGATGAATGGTGATAATTACTTTTGTCTTTGTTTGAAGGAGGAGTTAGATATATGAGCCGGATATTAGGTAAGATTTTGTTGGTTTTGGGGTTGGCGTTGTTGTTCGCCGTGCCGGTTTTTGCACAACTAACGGCGGAGCCGGTTGAAGCTGCACGCCCCAGCGATCTACTAGTCCCGAGCCAGAGCAGCGACGATGTTTCCAAGTTATCGCGGACTATTCGTTGGATGGTGCAGTTAGAAGCCCCCGCGTTAGCAGAGTATACTGGGGGCACACCTGGGCTGCGAGCTACGGCTCCCAATGCCACTGGCGCGAGCCGTCTGGATGTAAACGCGCCTGCATCGCGCGCCTACATTACGCACCTCAAGGCGGAGCAGGCCAAGGTCGCTGACGCGGTCTTGCAGGCTGTCCCTGGGGCGAAAGTCTATCGCGATTACCAGGTCGTCTTCAACGGTTTCGCCGTGCAATTGCCGGAGGCCGACAAGTCCATGGTGCTTGAGTTGATGAGCTTGCCCGGCGTGAAGGCTGTGTTGCCACAGCAAGAATACGAACCTAATATGTATGCCAGCTTGCCGTTGATTGGCGCGCCGGCGCTGTGGGACGAACTGGAAGGACAGGAGAACGCGGGCGAGGGTGTGAAGGTCGCCGTGATCGATACGGGTATCTACATCACCAATACCTGCTTCCTGCCAGACGGTTACGAATATCCCGAAGAGTTCCCCAAGATGGATGACGACAAGCCCGCCGCAACGAACGAGAAGGTCATCGCGGCGCGTGCTTACTTCCGCCCGGATGATCCGCCCGCCGAGGGTAATGAAGCCACTTGGCCCGGCCCGACGGACAGCAGCCATGGTACGCATGTCGCAGGCACCGTTGCCTGTAATGCGGGCACAGTTGCCGAGATGGCGGCCTACACCGAGACCATCAGCGGCGTTGCCCCGCGCGCGCAATTGATGAGCTACAAGGTCTTCTACACGGCGCAGAGCGGCAGCGGCAGCGGTTGGACGGCGGAATTGGTCGCTGCCGTCGAGGCTGCGGTTGCCGACGGCGCCGACATCGTCAACAACAGTTGGGGCGGCGGCTCTCCGATGGCGTATCCTGATCCCATTGACATCGCCTACGACGCGGCCTGGAAGGCCGGTGTGGTGGTTGTCTTCTCGGCTGGGAACAGCGGCCCGAACAACAACACCACCGATCATGCATCGCTCAAGAACATCACCGTCGGCGCGACGACCACTAGCGGCACGATTGCTGCTGGGGAAGTCAGTGTGACAGCGCCAGAACCGCTCACCGACACGTTGCAGAACATCGCATTCACGACAGCGGCTTTCGGCAATCCTTTGCCCCCTGGTTATGTGTACACCTTCACATTGGCGTCATCGGCGGTCATCAGCCCCACAAACTTCGAGGGGTGCAATCCCTGGCCCGCGGATACATTCGACGGTCGGGCGGCTTTGATCAGCCGGGGCGGCGGCTGTGAGTTTGGTGTCAAGGTGCTGTATGCTGAACAGGCCGGCGCTGAGTTCGTCATCATCCACAACAACGCTGGCGACGATCTGCTCACTATGGCGGGCGGCGCTGTGGGCGACCAAGTGACCATTCCCTCCATCTTCATTGGGCAGACCGCCGGTGTGGCGATGACCGAATGGATCGACGACTACGGCGATAACTCCGAGTTGACCTACGACACCATCGGCTTCCAACTGGGCAACATGCCGGATCGTCTGGCGGCCTTCTCCTCGCGCGGCCCGGGACTGGGCAATATCCAGCCTGACCTGGTTGCGCCGGGCGTCAACATCTTCTCCGCTGGTTATGGGTTTGGTGCGGGCGAAGAAGCGCACATGGGCTTTGGTCAGGCCAGCGGCACGAGTATGGCCGGTCCGCATGTCTCTGGTTCGGCGGCATTGCTCAAGCAGCTTTATCCTGACTGGACGCCAGATCAGATTCGTTCCGTGCTGATGAGCACCGGTGAGTTGGATCTCCTGGACTACGATGACAGCGAACTGGGCGCGTTGGAACGCGGTTCCGGGCGCATCGATCTCAACAAAGCGTGGGATCCGGGCTTGACCTTCGATATGCCGAGCGTCAGCTTCGGCAAGCTCTACGCGGGCGAGACCGGCGTGATGCCGATTGTAGCGACCGACGTAGCCGTTTATGGTGGATCGTACGAAATCACCATCAGCGAGACCGGCGACATTACGACTACCAGCTACTTCACCATCAGCACGGATGTAAAATCGTTGGTCACGTATGGAGCTGAGATGACGGATCCGCAGACCTTCACCGTCTCTGTGGAGATCGACCCGGATGCGCCGGCTGGCGACTACGAGAGCATGATCTGGATCACGCTTGATGGGTCCCACGAACTGCACATCCCGGTGTGGGTGCGCGTCTGGCCCGAGGTGCAGGAAGGCACAGTGTTGGTGATCGACAATGACGGCAGCA
>CAZCAI010000130.1:0-13944 GCA_964496595.1 uncultured Anaerolineales bacterium | reverse complement strand
GCTGATAACGGCACGCCATTTCATCGCGCAGCGGATGCCTGACTACGAACAACACAACTATTCACCTGTCAAAGTTCCCTTAATTCTTAATCCTCAATCCTTAATTCTCACCCCTCAACCCCCACCCGGCATAAAAATTGCCCGGCGAAAGCGATTCTACCGGCTGACACCAGGCAAACCCCTGCACGCTTTCATAGACCCTCACTACCTACATTCAATTCCCCCATCCCCTGCGGGCCACGTAGGCCCCGAGGATCACGGCCCCAGCCAACAACAACGCCCCGATGATCACCCCCTCGGAGACCATCGTCCCGCTCTGCGTCTGTCCTGAGTTGGGCAGCAGGACATAGGTTGGCGTAACCGTCGGCTCTGAGGATTCCTCCGGCGGAGACTCCCCCGTCGATGGCGTAGGCGTGACCGTAGGCGCATCCGGCGTGGCGGTGGGCGGCTCTGGGGTTGCGGTGGGCGGCTCTGGCGTCGGCGTAGTCGGCTCTGGCGTCGGCGTGTAACGCGGCGGCAAGGTGGCCGTCGGTTCCTGCGCTAAATCAGAGGCCCGCGCCGGGGAAGCGCAAAGCCCCCACAATCCACCGATCAACAGCGCGATGATCAGCGCACCACCCAACAACGTCCACCCTTGTCTACGAAGTAAATGTCGTACTATCATACCTCACGCTCCTCTCCTCTTTTGATGAGTTTTAATGAGGTCAAACTCGATTAGGCTCGTCCATCCAGACTATCCAGCCCGGCGACTGAAGTCGCGGCAACGACTACGAAACCTGCCTACGCAGGTTGGTTGATAGTCGCCGTAGGGCGACTTTGTAAATGTAGCCGCGAATTTATTCGCCGGGCTTCAGTCGCCGGGCATCTCGCCGGGCTACGGCCGAGCGGGCAACGATCCCTCATCGGCCGGCCGATCCCCCAGATCAATCACGGGCGGGGCGGATCGCAGCCCGGCCACCGACGAAACAGGCCCCAGGATGTTGTTGTAGGGCAGATCCAAAATCTCGTGGATCTCCAACACCGCGCCGTAGGTCGTATTGGGATTCGCTGAATCAACTTGGGCATAGAGCGACGTACCCACCACCAGCGGCCACGTGACGTTGCTCCGCGTCGGGAAATAATCATTATCGCCCACCGTCAAGGTGATCACCTCGCCGGCCAACATCGGCAACCGATCCTCGGTGATGCCCCATACTAAGCCATAGTCGCCCACATACGGCCAGATCTCATTGGCGGCCTGGGGCGCTGTATCCGGGTCGATATAAACATCGATCCAGAACCCGGCCTCGACCGGGCTATCGCCTTGATTTTGGATCGTGACCGTGACGGCGTTGGAGGTCGCGACCAAATCCGTCACCACCAGATCCGGCGCGCTGACGTAGTTTTGCACGATCAAGGGCAAGTAGATCCCCGCCGCGACCGGGGGCGCCTCTCCAAATCGCACATTCGTCGACGCCTGCTTTCCCACCGGCTCGCACGCCATCCCCACCGTGACCGTGATTGTGGCCAATCCCTCAACCGTGGAGGTGATGTGGGAGGCGGCGTCGCCAGTGGCGTCTACCGCCCCAACCGTCGGATCCAAGACGCCCAGATCGGTCGTATAGCTGATGAGGTTGCCCGCCGGCGCGTAGAGCCACGTCAGCGTGCCGGTGATGGTGGCGGGCGTCACGCCATCCGCCGGAACCTCCGGCGGCGACGACGCGGCCAGCAGATCGTAGTAGTAGATCTCATCCCCCACCCGCCCCACCGGATCGTGAAGCGTCGCGCCGATCTCGCAGACATCGGTGAGGCCCCAATCATTGAAGGTAAGGTTGATATCGATGGTGGGCGTGGCGGGCACGGTCACATCGACATTATGATCGTAGTCGGGCGCCGGGCCGTTATTGCGGAAGACGTTGGCATTCGCGAGGCTGCCGCCGACCAGAGCATCGACGGCGCCCGTGCTATCGAAGAGCATCCCCGCCGAGGCGCTGCCGCTGATGATGTTGCCCGTGGCCTCGAAGGTCAGATCGGCGGTCGTGCCGGTCGTGTTGATGCCGTAGCCATTCTGGGTCAGGGTGTTGTTGCGGATAAACAAATTCCGGGGCGCGTTGGCCCAAATCCCGCTGTTAAAGCCGGTGATCTCATTGCCCGCGATGGCGACGGTGGCCGTGCTGGGCAGACTCTCCCGCAGCCGGAGGGCCGCGCTGGAGTTGCCCACGTTCTCGCCGTAGAAGCGATTGTTGAGAATTCTGGCCCCCTCGAAGCCGGGACGCGCGGTGGGCGCGTTCGATGCGTCGGGGCTTGTCGCCGCCATCAGATGGGCGTGCTGGAGACTGGGCCGGGTGCGCCGCGACATCAGCGCCTGGCTCGATAGTCGTGTCCCGGCGCTGCCCCGCAGATCCAGCCCGTGGAAGATATAGACGCTGGTCGGAGCGGTCCCGCGCACGTTGATCTGATTATCCTCGATATTCATAAAGCTGCCGCCCACGCTATTGAGGTAGAGCGCGCGTCCGTTGACCGCCGGGTTCGTCACGGTGATCGCGTTGCCGCTGAAGGTGATATTCTTGGTCGTAGCCAGATCAACGGGGATGTTGTCGGCGTTGTCGACCGCCATCACATTATCCATCACGGTGAGCGCCTCGACGCGCCCGCTGTAGACCGGGTAGACCAGCAGCGCGCTGTTGCCCTGCTCGCCCGTCGCCCCGTCGTTGACCAAGCGATTGCCCACAATCCGCGTATTGCGCAACACCGGCGTCGCATCGCCCATCGTGGGATCGAAACTTAGCAACAAGATGTCGCCCTCATCCGCCCCCTGGATCGTGTTGTTTTCCACGCGATTGCCCACCGCATCCACGGTGTGGGCCGCCGTGCCCTGCGCCGCGAGCGCGACGCCGTCGCAGCCGCCGGAAATTTCGTTGTGAGCGATGTAGGCCTGGGCGCAGTTCGTGCATTCGATGCCGTAGACGTTGGCGTTCAGCGACCACGCGCCCATATTGATGTCGTTGTAGGCGACGGTCACGCGCTCGTAGGCGCTCTGCCCGCTGTTATAGAAGAAGACGCCGGCCCAGTTGATACCGTCAAAACGATTGTAGCGCACGGTGATGTCGGTGGTGGGATCGGTCGTCCCGTTGGTCGCCGCCACGCCGGCCGATTGGCCGCCGCTCGGCTCTGGATGCGGGCCGTAGTTCTGGATGATAAAGCCCTCAATGATGACGTCATCCACCCCATCCGCGATGGCGAAGCCGTAACCCGAAGCCCCATCGCCCTCAAGCGTGGGCGCATCCGCCCCCGGCCCAACCGTCTCCGCCGCCCCTGGATCACCCTGGAGCGTCAGCGCCTTGGGAATCACGACGCGCTCCCGATAGACAGCGGCTCCCACTTGGATAAGATCGCCGGGGTTGGCGGCATCCACAGCGGCCTGGATCGTCTTATAGGTCACGCCGTCGTCACACAGCCCATCTCCACTCGAATCGGTACATGTGCCATCCACATTCAATGTCGCCGCTCGCGCCGGCCCGGAGATGGCGATCACGACAACCGCCACGATGAAGATCAAGGCGACGTTGCTCAATAGCTTCCGCATACGAAGTTGGCCTTTCATAATATCTCCATATCTCCCTTACGACTGCCGTCGCTGCGCGATGAATAGAGCTACGCCGCCCGCGACCAACAACCCCATCCCCAGCACCTGGTGGAACGCGAGCCATCCGCCCCCCCCAGATGACGCAGTAGCCGGAGCGCCCCACACCTGGGGCAAGCCGGAGAGCAGCGCCTCGCCGGACGCTTGCTCCGCCGCCATCTCAGGCGCATCGGGGCTGGACGCGACAGCTTCTCCATCGGCGGAGGCCACGGGCGCCTCGACGCTCGCGGCCTCCTGCGCACCGGGCTGGCGCTCCACATTTGCGGGCGCATCGTAACTGGGGAAATCCTCCACATTCAGCGCCGGGGGAATCACCCGCGCATCCGCTGCCCCGCCCTGCGCCTCAGCGCTGCCCTCGGAGAGCGCGGCAGACGGCGCCTCCGCCGCCGGCGCATCTAAGCCGCCCTCGCCCTCCCGCAACGCAACCGGCGTCGGCGTCGCGATAACGCCAATCTCCGGCGTGCGCGTCGGCATCGTCGATTGATAGACATCCTGACCGGGGCGCGCCCAGGCCACGGGCAACGAGGACAACAACGTTATACCAATGCCCAACACAATCCATATCCAAAGCTGGTATTTGCGTCTCATAGGCTCCATCCTTTTCTGGGTAGCTGCGTGAATTCACAATTCAAGGGCTAAACGTCATAGAAAAAGGCGCCAAAACTCCACTTTCAACTCTAAACCTCTGCGAATCGCCCCCGAACCAAAGCTATTTTAGCATATTTTATAAATATCTCAAGTCAGGCTCATCATATTAGATTTCAAAAATAATTACCATGAACTTGTCATGAACAGTGTTCCGAATATTAAATTGCATCATAATCCCTCTAACTTTTTAGCATCTCCCGCCGCGAAAAGAGCATAACATTGAAGGAAATTTTAACCAAGTTGAAACTTTTTCAGAAGATTCTGGTGGTATGATAAACAGACAATCTATTCCCTTGGTCATTGTACCCGAACTATATTAAGAAAAGATTAAAACAGTGTAAGGTTTAATTTAAATTTCTAAAATAAGATGATCAACGAGCTACTAGATATTGTTGGAGAGATTCAATGAAAGGAGTATCTATAATGACCCATATCCTTTCCACGATAGTCGCCTTTTTTCTGTTGACCGTTGGATTTCAGCCGGATGCTGATCCCTTATTGGCGCACGCGTGGGCGCCAACTATCCCCCAACAGGCCGCCCATATCCACCTGGCCTATTCCAACCCGCCGCCCCGCAGCCCCTTCGATGTTCAGAAATCGGCTCCGGCGTGCGTCGTGCCCGGTGATGCCTTCGAATATCAATTGACCTACCAAAACTATCTCACCACTCATACCTTTGAAAACATCATCATCACCGAGACGCTGCCGGCGCATCTCACGTACACCGGCGGGGCAGCCTGGACGTGTGAGGGACAAATCTGCACCACACCCCTTGACGAAGTGCCGCCGATGGTCAGTGGCACGCTGACGCTGCCCGTGGCTTTGAGCAGCGCCTATCCCTACACCTCCCAGCCCACCCTCCGCAACGTCGTGGAGACGGCGTACAGCTTCTTCGCGTTAGAAACGCCGGTCTACGCGCCGATCAATCTCACCCTGGAGAGCCGCGATCAGGTGACGCTGCCCACAATGATCGAGCCGGGCGAACTCATCACCTACACGCTGACCTACTATAATGAAGGGCCGATCACCACCCCAGAGGTGAGGCTGAGCAGCGAGCTACCCGATCACACCACCTACGTGCGCGGCGGATGGCAGGCCGAGGCGAGCGGGCGCTACACGCTGGACGTGGGCGCGCTATCGCCGGGGCAACAGGGTACGGCGGATTTTGTCGTGCGCTTGGATGCCACGGCGCCGACCACCACGTCCTGGGTCGTGCATCGCGCCCAGATCTCCAGCGCCTTAGATGAGTGCCGCCGCGAGGACAATCAAGCGACGGAGGTCACGCACATCGCGGGGGGCGAGCCGCTGCACCTCTACGTGGCGAATCGCGACGCCGGCACGGTCGCCATCTACGATGCGCGCAGTTTCGAGTATCTCACCGCGCTGCACGTCGGCCCGAATCCCTTTGGGATGGCCGTGGATGAAGAGGAAGAGATGCTCTACGTCGTGGCCAACACCGGCGCCCACACAACGGAGAGCAAGCTCGTGATGATCGACCTGACCTCGCACACCATCTTGAGGGAGGTGATCGTCGGGCATGGGGCGCTGCACGTCGCGACGCTGGGGGATAATATCTACGTCACCAACAGCAACAGCGGCGCCGGTGTCACCGTCATCGATAAGGGCGGACAGATCAAGGCGCGCCTGGTCAACATCGGCTTCTTCGGCATCACGCCGGATCACGACCGCGCGCGCATCTACGCCGCCAAATTCTACATGGGTGGTACAGGGCTGTGGTCGATCACGCCGACGATATCCGAGACCTTCGAGGCGCAGCTAGAGGTCGATACCGAGATGCCGCCCTACAGCGTAACGTACAACCCGGCGACCGATCAGCTCTACGCGGCGTTCGGCACGGCGAGCCAGATCCGCGTCTACGATCCGGCGACCTTCGCCGAGTTGGCGCGCTACGATACAGAGACTCAGGACCCGCAATTCCCCGGTCACGGCGGGCACGGCCTGGCGACGATGGGGGCGTGCGTCTACGCCAGCAACTACCTCAGCCAATCGGTCACACTTGTGGCGGAGGGAAGTTGCCTCCCCGCGCTGAATACAACCGCGTCCGCCGCACCCGCCTTCGAGCACCGCGCCTATCTCCCCCTCATCCTGCGCCGCTCCTACCGTCAGCCCGTCGCCCTTGCCGCGCCGATCCTGCCGCAGCACATCGCGACGCCGGGGCATCCCAAAGGCATCGCCGCCGGCCAGGGACTGATCTTCGTCACCCTGCCGGAGGAGGATCAGATCGCCGTCATCGACGCCGCGACCCACGCCGTAATCCACACCATCCCCTCCGCCGGACGCTATCCCCACACTGCTGTGCTGGGAAAGCCCGGCGGTTGAAACCGCGGGCCACGGGCGGACTATGTACGCCTTCACAAAGTCGCCCTTCGGCGACTATTCTTCCAATCTAGTCCGCGTAGGCGGACTTCGCAGGCGTAGCTTGCTACGCCCCGTTGCCGCGACATCAGTCGCCGGGTCTCTCTATCAATCAGGGTCTAAATTTCATTTGACTTCACTGCATCACATTGTAAAATCGAACCATCACCCCTCCACCGACCACCTGTCGGTGGCGGTTTCGTTTAGAAATTAGATAGAATTCAGATTCTCAGAAAAAGAATAGGGATGGTTCACAAATAAGTTGACACTCCTGGGTAATAACTCTGCTTTACGGGGACTAAAGTACCCTGGAGAGGCCTAGTGGCCAACCGTCTGCCTTCGCAGACGGCCTATTGCATCCGCGAAGGCGGATGCCTGGCGCATAGCGCCTCTCGAAGGGACTTCAGTCGCTGATCAAGAAGTGTAAACCTAATTATCTTGGAAAATGAACCATCCCAAAGAATTAGGAAGGAAAGGAGAAGATCTCAGTATGCGAAGACGAAGTAGGAGAAGGCAACATAGAGATACATTCGAGGATCGCTATCTAGATGTCCTGCAAAATTTAGAGTTTGCTGTCGTACAAGTAGCCCGCGAAAATCCTGACCTGGTGGATAGCAATGTCGAGTTAGCCATCGACAGACTGATTCGTTATTACAGCGCCCAGGCTAAAGGGCGCGAACCCCGGTCGCCGCACCTGGCCCCGCTGACCGAGAAGGTCTTCGAGAGCGTCAAAGTGATGGCAGAACTTCGGATAGGCAATTTCGAAATAGTCCCCGAAGATGAGGACGCCCCACCGATCGAAATCCCGCCCATCACCATCGATGAACTGATCGATTGCCTCAGACGCATCCGCAAGTCGGTCCGATTCTGGCACAAGCAATCCGGGCAGCGCGGTTATCTCAACTACATCGACAATTTCTTACCCAAGTAAAGCCATTGCGCCCGAACTATCCATAAAAATCCCAGGAAAAACAACAGAGAGAACCCGTGGAACGAGACCATCCGCTGATCGAACTCATTAAATGGCTGCTAAAGCCGCGCCGGACGCCGGTGCCGCCCATCGCGTGGTTGCTGCTTTTGGTCGGCATCCTCTATCTGATGATCGGCCAGGGCGAGACGCTGCCGCGCGAGTTGATCACGGAGCGGATCGTCGTCGCGACGCCGACGCCCGGTCCGCACATCACGCCGACGCCCCGCCCCACCCCTGTCGGCAGCGGCGGGACGTTGGCCTTCACGATGCGCCACAACGGTAACAGCGACATCTACCTGATCTCGCAGAACACGGGAAATCTGCTCCGCCTGACCTACGATCCCGCCGAGGATCGCGACCCCGCGTGGTCGCCCGATGGGCGCAAGCTGGCCTTCGCCTCGCACCGCGCGCAGAACTGGGATCTCTATGTGATGGATATGACCTCCGGCACGGTGCTACGCCTCACGCGCTCGCCCTACTTCGAGGCAAATCCCACGTGGTCGCCCGATGGGCGCTGGCTGGCCTACGAGGCCTACGATGAGGACAATCTCGATATCTACGTGCTCAATGTGGAAAGTGGGGAAAGTCAGCGGCTCACCACCAACCCGGCTCCGGAGTACGCGCCCGCGTGGGCGCCTGATGGGCGCCACATCGCCTTCACGGCCTACAAGAATCATAACCGCGATCTCTATCTAATCTCGTTGGATGATGGCGCAATCAGTAATCTCACCAACACCCCCAATCAAGATGAGAATTTCGCCGCGTGGTCGCCCCAGGGAGATTACCTGGCCTACTCCGCCGGCGTTCCCGGCGATGAGACGATCTGGATGATCCCCTTCGAGAAAGAGGCGATGACCTCTGGCGAGTTGCGCCCCGTCCTCTTCGGCGTGGGCGGGCAGCCGGTCTGGTCGCCCGATGGGGAGGCGCTCGCCTTCATCTTTCGGCAGCGGGAGACCTCCTACCTCATCGCGGCCAACACCACGGGATGGGCCTTGGCCCAAGAAGGCTACAGCACGACAGATTGGATGAACACGCCCGATTGGACGGCGACCGCATTAGACCCCAAGTTCGAGGCGCAACTTCAGCGCCAGATGACCGAAGAGCGCTCCCCACTTTACACCGAAATACTGCGCTCATCCGCCACGGAGCGCTATCAACTCATCCCACTCCCCGATGTCAACGGCAGCAACACCGCCCAGCAGTTAAGCGACCGCGTCAACGACAGCTTCAACGCGATGCGCAAGACGGTGCTGGCTCAAACCGGCTGGGATTATCTTTCCGTCCTGGGGGATTCCTCGCGCGCGATGAACCACACGCCGCGACCGGGGCAGGGGCGGATTTCGTGGCACGTCTGCGGGCGCGCCATCGATATCAACCAGGGCTTCCTGCGGCAGGGGCTGATCGAACTGGTGCGCGAGGACATCGGCGGCGTCACCTACTGGCGCGTCTTCATCAAGGCCCAGGAGCAAGATGGCAGCCTGGGGGAACCGCTGCGCTCGGCGCCGTGGGATCTCAACGCGCGCTCGGCGGGCGGGGAGGCCTCGGTGCATGGGGGAAAGCTCAAGCCGATTCCGCAGGGGTACTACGTAGATTTCACGACTATCGCCGCTGACTACGGCTGGGAGCGACGCAACGCACTCTCCAACTGGCGCTCGTCCTACTTCGACATCGAGTGGTGGCACTTCCAAAAGACTGAGGGGATGAGCTGGTACAACTGTATGCTGGAGATCTATACGGCAGAAGAGGTCAAGGAATCCTACGGAGATTTACCCTGGTGGACCGAACGCCCGGAGTGGGAAGTCCAGGCGATGCCCTAGGGCACAATTATTCGTTCGTAGTCAGGCACGAAACGAGTAAAACGAAGTGAAGCGCCGTTCGTCTATGACAGAACCTCAAAAATTCACCACCGCGCGCATCTCAGCCCGGTTTCACTTCTCCTGGCAAAAGCCCGAAGACAAACCCCAAAAACGCCTGAGCGTATGCTAAAGCATCCTCTGCCTCGCTTTGCTCAGGCTCCAAAACATCAGAGGGGTAACGAAACAATACCGCATAAGGGGTCAATATCGCAGCGACACCCCGCCAAGAATCAAAGGCGGGCGCAATAGTGAAACATACCTCTACAAGTTCCGTCAAATCGTGAGTCTTCCCAAATTCAGCATCATGATAGGTCAGGAACGCCTTCAAAGCTTTCTCCACAGCTTGCTGGCAATGATAAACCGCCGTGTCCAGGTATGGATCATCCCCCTCCATCAGCCTACGAGCCGACCCCAAATCGTGCTGACTCTTGATCAGCCACTTCTGGACCTCAGCGCGCTTTGCTTCGTTCATAAAAGACCTCCCCCTCGTCCATCGCGCGTCGGGCCAACGATGTCGAAACTTGCGCCTGGGTCTCAAATTCCTGGCGCGTCATCACCACCAGATCTTTCGAGAAGCCCACCGCGCCCACACAGTCGTAGGCCTTCTGAGCGCGACGATAGGCCGGCTCATTGGATTCCGGTACCACGATTAACAGATCAATATCGCTCTCTCGGGACGGTTCCCCATAAGCGTAGGAACCAAAGAGAATAATTTTTTCTGGGTCAAACGCTTTCTCCAGCCGTTTAACGATCTGCTCAAGCGCTTCTTTTAGATTGTCTGTCTTCATATCTTATACTCCCTCATCGTGGTCATCTGAATTCAGATTACCACAGACTACTTGCACACGCAAGCATAGGCTCTGCCTCACCCCGCATCCACCAACGCCCGCATCTCCGCCAACAGCTCCCGCTCGAAGCGCGCGGCGGAGAAGCGCTCCGCATTGGCGCGGCAGGCCCGCGGGTCCACATCCGCCGGATCGAAGGCCGCAACCGTGGCCGCCAACGCCTCCGGCGTCGGCTCGCGGAAGAAGACGCCCGTCTCGCCCGCAAGCACCGTATCCAGCGCGCCGCCCGCGCCATAAGCGATGACGGGCCGCCCCGCCGCCTGCGCCTCCACCGGCGTGATGCCGAAATCCTCGCGGCCCGGAAAGACCAGCGCTCGACAGCGAGCCATCAACCCCGGCAGCTCATCATCGGGCACGCGCCCCAAAAAGCGCACCGTCGGCCCGGCCAGGGCCGTCAACGCCTCGCGATCCCGCCCGCGCCCGGCGATCCAAAGCGGCAGCCCCAACTGATTGAAGGCCTTGATCGCCAGATCGATGCGCTTGTAGGGGATCAGGCGCGAGACGATGAGGTAGTACTCCTCCGGCTGCGCCACAGGAGCGAAGCGCTCAACTTCGACCGGTGGGAAGATCACGGTCGAGTCGCGGCCATAGTAGCGGCGAATGCGCGTCTGGATCTCGGTGGAGATGGCGACGAAGTGCAACGTGGGGCGCTGCGCGGCGCGATAATCCCAGCGGCGCAGCAGCGCGATCAGCGGCTTGAGCGCCGCCTTCACGGGCGCAGATAGGCGCTCGCGCGCCGCGTAGGCTTCATACTCCCAGACGTAGCGCGTCGGCGCCAGGCAGTAGCAGAGATGGGGCGTCGCGCCCGTGCGGACACCGTGGCAGAAGCCGCTCTTGTTGCTCAGCACCAGATCGTAGCCCTGCCCGGAGAGATCCAATCGGGCGAAGGCCAGCGCATAGAGGGGAAAGTAGGCCTGGTGATGACGGTAGATGCCCGGCAGATGATCCATCCAGGTGGTGCGGATGGGCCACGCGCGATAGGCCGGCGGCATGCCCGCGCGCCAGTACATGCTCGTGTAGAGCGGCGCCTGGGGGAAGCGGGCGACCAACTGCTCCAGCACGCGCTCCGCACCCCCGTGTTGATTGAGCCAGTCGTGGACGAGCGCGAGTTTCATGTAGCTTCCTGATAGCTTCCTGATGTGGGCAGCGTATCCAGAGTCTCCCCGTGCAGCGCGCGGCGCATCGCCTCGCGGTCATCCCAGGGATATTCGACCGCGCCGAAGCACATACTTTGCTCGTGGCCCTTGCCGCAGGCGAGCACCACGTCGCCGGGACGGGCCAACTGCACCGCGTAGCGAATCGCCGCGCCGCGATCGGGCACGCGCCAGTAGTCCACGCCCTCGCGCCGACCGTGCGCCTCCAATCCGGCGGCGCTCTCCGCCAGAATCTCGGCCAGCGGCTCGGTGCGCGGATCCTCCGCCGTGACGACGGTGAGATCGGCCAACTCGCCGGCGACCTCCCCCATCAAGCGGCGCTTCTCCTTATCGCGCAGGCCGGCGCTGCCGAAGACGACGATGACGCGCCCCTCGTCGCCCACGAGCGCCCGCCCGGTCTCCAGCGCGCGGCGCAGAGCGTTGGGCGTGTGCGCGAAGTCGACGATGGCCAAGAAATCCTGTCCCGCGTCGATGCACTCCATGCGGCCCGGCACGCCGCGCACAGCCGCCACCCCTTCGGCGATGGCCGCGAGCGGAAGTTCCATCCCCCACGCGGTCGCCGCCGCCGCCAAGATGTTGCTCACGTTATAATCGCCGATCAAGGGGGAGGTAATTTCGATCTGGCCGCCCGGCGTGATAAGGATAAAGCGCGCGCCGCCGGGCGTGGCCCGGATATTTTCCGCCGCCAGATCACGGGACGCATCGACTAGTGCCGGATGCACGGAGTAAGCGATTTGGGAATCGCCCACCAGCGCCGCGAGGTAGTCGTAGGAGCCGGGATCGTCGCGGTTGAGCACGGCCAGCCCCAACTGCCGATCATCCAACAGCTCTCCAAAGAGCCGGGCCTTCGCGTCGCGATAGGCTTCCCAGGAGCCGTGATAATCCAAATGCTCGTGGGTGATGTTGGTCACGACGGCCACATCGAAGTGGCAGCCGGCCAGGCGCCGCTGCGCCAGGCCGTGGGATGTGGTCTCCAGCACGGCGTGGGTCATACCGGCGTCCACCATCTGCGCGAGATAGCGCTGCACGGCCTCAGCGGGGGGCGTGGTGGTGTGCAGGCCGGTGTCTAACGTCTCGGCGCCAATGCGCGCGTCGACGGTGCTGATCATTCCCACGGCGACGCCTGCCGCGCGCAGGATCTCGTAGACCAGCGTGGTGGTGGTGGTCTTGCCGTCGGTGCCCGTCACGCCAATCAGCGTGAGCTTGCGGGCCGGATGATGATGCCAGGCGGCGTGCAATTGGCCCAGGCCCTCGCGGGCATCGGCCACGCGGATGTAGGGAAACACGGCGGGCAGTTCCAAATTCGCGCGCGGACGCTCGCCGACGATGGCGCTCGCGCCGGCCGCGACGGCCTGGGGGATAAAGCGATGGCCGTCGACGCTCAGACCGGCCACCGCGACGAACAATCCGCCCGGCGTCACCTGGCGCGAGTCGTCGGTGATCCCCGTGATCTCCAGGCGATCCGGCGACGCCCCCTCCACGAAGTTTATATCAGCCAACAAGGTTTGTAGATCCATTCGTTTCTCCTCTCCTCCTCCGCTCCAAGGGTATCGTGGTTTGGGACATATAGCCCCACGGTGGGGTGGGGTGTGATGGAATGGCGTACTGTTATGAAGCCCGAGGACGCCACTCCGCTTAAGCCCACAGGTTCCGCTTCGAGGCTTACTACGAACAATTAGACCCCTCACCAGCCCATAAACGCATGATAGTTACCGGCGCAGGGGGCGATAGCGCACGGTGAGCACGGGACACGGCGCGTATTCGATCACCCGCTCGGCGACAGCGCCAATCCGCGCCAGCTTTTGTGTGCCCATACCGCCGACGCGCCCAATAACGATGAGATCCACCAGCTCCTCGCGCGCGAAGTCTGAGATCTCGCGATAGGGAACACCGCGCCGGATCACCTTTGTGGCGCGGATGCCGCGATTGCTGGCCATCCGCGAGAGGTAATCCAAGTAACTCTGCGCCTTGTCCTCCAACTGCTGGCAAACCGCGCCGACCGACCTCGCAGACGCGCCGGCGATCTCCTCCGCCGCCCCTTGATCTACCACATAGAGAAAGGTGATGGGGATGTTGTGGCTGGCCGCGATGCGAATCGCCAATCGCCCGGCATTGATCGAGGATTCCGAGCCATCCACCGGCGCTAAGATGTGAGTGAACGGACTGGGGGCACACGCTTCGTTTTCAAGAGCCATGGAGGGCCTCCAATGCTGAGAATGAATCGAGTATTTCGTACTACGTATTGCGTAATGGCTCTTATTGGTTTTTGGGTGAAATGTTGTGTGATCCCGGACTGAAGTCCTGAGACAGGCGCTAACGCGCCAAGCGACCGCCTACGCGGGCGCGGGAGCCTTCCTCGCAGGAGGAAGGTTGGCCGCCGGGCCTGTCCAGAGGCCTTTAGTCCTCGTCCCCCTCGAGAAATTCATCCGCAATCTTTCACCCAATTTCCAACATGAGCCTTGCGTAATTCACC
>CAZCAI010000129.1:0-13966 GCA_964496595.1 uncultured Anaerolineales bacterium | reverse complement strand
CTAAGCGCGTTTCTCCCCATACCTTCCGCCATAGCTTTGCTACCCATCTACTCGAAAATGGCTACGATATCCGCACCGTGCAGGAATTATTGGGTCATAAAGATGTGAAAACGACGATGATCTATACGCATGTCCTCAATCGTGGCGGATTGGCGGTTCGCAGCCCGCTGGATCAATCATAAAAAGCCCCTTCCCCCCTCACACCGTCACGATCTCCTTGAATTGCTCGACGTAGGCCAGCGATTGGTGGCGGAAGTAGGTGTTGTAGAGGTCGGCGTAGTGGCCGCCCTGGGTCATCAGCGCGTCGTGCGCGCCCTCCTCGATGATCTCGCCGTGGGCCATCACCAGGATGCGGTCGGCGTGGCGAACGGTGGAGAGCCGGTGGGCGATGACGATCGCGGTGCGGTCCTCCATCAGGGTCTCCAGCCCCTCCTGGATCTGCATCTCGGTGAAGGGATCGACGCTGGCGGTCGCTTCGTCCAAGATGAAGATGGCCGGGTCCTTGAGCAGGACGCGCGCCAGCGCCACTAACTGCCGCTGCCCCATCGAGAGGTTCGCGCCGCGCTCACCCACGTCGGTCGCCAGGCCCTCCGGCAGATCGGCCAGCCAATCGCCGTGCGAGATGCGCTGCGCCGCCCGGCTGATCGCCTCGTCGCCGGCCTCCGGGCGCCCGTAGCGGATGTTATCGGCCACGGTGCCGGAGAAGAGGAATGGCTCCTGCGGCACCACGCCGATCTGTTGGCGGTACTGCTGCAAATCCAGCCGGCGGATGTCCCGCCCATCGATGAGCAGCTCGCCGCCCTGGAACTCGTAGAAGCGCGTGATGAGGCGCGCCACGCTGCTCTTGCCCGCGCCCGTGTGCCCGACCAAGGCCAATGTCTCGCCCGGCGCGATCTCCAACGTGAGGTGGGGCAGCACGGTCTCCTCGCGCTGATAGGCGAAGGTCAGGTCGCGGAATTCGATGCGCCCGCGCAGCTTCGTCACCGGCTCGCTCGCTTCTTGGACGACTTTAGGCTCGGCATCGATGAGGGCGAAGACGCGCTCGGCGGCGGAAAGACCATCCTGGAACTGGCTCCAGAACGAGGCGATGTTCATCATCGGCCACCAGAAGAAGCCCACCGCCTGCATAAAGAGATACCAATTGCCCGCCGTGACCGCGCCCTCGCGCGTGGTGAGGCCGCCCGCGTAGACCAGCGCGGCGACGCCGATGCCGCCCGCCAGGCCCATGATCGGGAAGATGGTGTTGATGACCAGGCCGCGCCGCACGCCCACCTTGTAGGCCTGGGCGTTGTTCGCCTCGAAGGTGTCGTAGATTGCGCGCTCCTGCCGGAAGCTCTTGGCGATCATAATGCCGCTGATCGATTCCTGGATCTGCGCGTTGATCTTGGCCGTCACGCGGCGGGCGCGGCGGGTGACGCGGCGCGCGATCCGCCGGAAGCTGAGCGCGATGGCGGCGGCGAAGGGCGACATGCCCAGCAGCAGGAGTGTCAGGCGCGCCTCGATGCTGAAGAGCCACACGGCTAAGATCAGCACGAGCAGCACCTGGCTGACCAGATCCATCACCAGCGTGGCGACGTTGGAGAAGTCCTGCGTATCCGAGGTAACGCGGCTGACGATCTTGCCGGAGGCGTGCTCATCGTAGAACGAGAGATCGTGGCCAATCGTCGCGTCGCAGACCTCCTCGCGCAGCTTGAGCACCACGTTGCCGATCACCTGCGCCGAGAACCACTGCCGAATGTAGTTGAAGCCCCACGCCGCGACCTCCATCAGCAGCACGCCGCCGGCCATCATCAGCATCATCCGGGTCGTCGGCTGCGCCTTGATCAGGTCGATGGCCTTGGAGATAAGAATCGGCCCGCCGCTGCCGGCCATCGAATTCAGCGTGATCATCGCGCCCACCACCAACATCTGCCGCGCATAGGGCCGGAAGTAGCTGAGAATGCGCCGCACCAACTCGCGGTCGCTGTACGAGCGGTCGTAACTTTCGGTGTCGAGTCCGTCTAGTATAAAGCCCATTGTGGTTCCTTTGTGAAATATTGTGTGTAAAGTAAAACGTATTTCGTATTGCGTATTTCGTATTACGGTTACTGTCACAAAGTCTTCGCCCCTTGGCCCCCTGGCTCCAAGGGGATTGTCAAATCCCCGCCTAACCGCCGGATTTAGCAATCCGGCGAGAGCCTGGCACGACATGGCGAATACTTTGAGACACAAGCTATTACGTGAAATCGGAGAGGGTTATGGTTCGGGCAGGGGAACATTAGATAGCAGATGATCGAGATCGTCCGTTTCTGGGGCGATATGGTATTGGGCGTCTGGTTCGCGGAGGGTGTGACCACGTTGTTTGGGGATGATGGTCAGGAGCAGGCGGATGATCTCCGACAGCAGTTGGAGGCGATGCTGTGCGATCTCGTCGTGCAGGATGTGACGCCCTTTGTAGTACCAGTCCCGGCTTTCGCGGGCAGATCCCAAGGCGTATTCGTAGAAGCGCGCTCGATCCTTGCCGGTGCCGCGCGAATAGCCCTCGGCGATATTCGCGCTGATGGACCCCAATGCGCGATAGAGTTGATCGGAAAGCGCGATCGTGCGTTTGTCTTGCATCAACTTGGTCACGTCGCGCCAGCCGATATCGCCCACGAAGAGCGCCAAGCGATACACCTTCATCCGCCACAACGCATCTTGCTGGATCGTCTCTGGCACACCCTCCACCCACTCCTGATAATTCATCTCCACGCCTCCTTCTGGACGGCACGCCATTTCATTTCGTGCCTGACTACGAACAAAGTAAATTTTACGAAATACGCACTACGCAATACGCCCTCTTCCCGTCTTTTTCACTCGTACCTCGCAAAAATCCGCCGATAATCCTCGCTGCGCGCCATCAGGTCCTCGTGCGCGCCTTGATCGACGAGGCGGCCGCGGCGGAGGACGAGGATGCGGTCGGCCCAGCGGATTTGGCTGAGGCGGTGGGTGATGATGAAGGTGGTGCGTGGGGCGCCGGGGCGCCCTTGGCTGATGCGCCGCATCGCGCGCTGGATCTGATCCTCGGTGGCGCTGTCGATGGCGCTGGTGGAATCATCCAAGATGAGGATGCGCGGATCGGTGAGGAAGGCGCGGGCGATGGCGATGCGCTGCCGCTGGCCGCCGGAGAGCATCACGCCGCGCTCGCCGACCTCCGTCGCGTAGCCATCCTCGAATCCGGTGATGAAGTCGTGAGCCTGGGCCGCGCGCGCCGCCGTCTCAATCACCCCCTGATCCGCGTCGGCGCAGCCGAAGGCGATGTTCTCGGCCAGCGTGCGCGAGAAGAGGAAGACGTCCTGCTCGATGGTGGAGATCTGCGAGCGCAGCGACGCCATCCGCCAATCGCGCACATCGACGCCATCGACCAGCACGCGCCCGCTGTCCACATCGAAGATGCGATTGATGAGACGGGTGAGCGTCGATTTTCCGGAGCCGGTCTGGCCCACGATGGCAACCGTCTCGCCGGGGCGCGCCGTGAAACTGATCCCCTCCAGCACGGGATTGCCGTCGTAGCCGAAGCTGACCTCCTCGAAGACCACCTCGCCCTCCACGGGACGGGCGACGCCGGCCTCATTTTCGTCCAACTCCGTCTCCGTGTTGATCAACTCCAGGATGCGCTCGGCGCTGGCGATGCCCAACTGCACCAGGTTGAACGAGAAGATCGAGATGAAGGTGGGGAAGCGCAGCGTGCCCATCAGCCCCATAAAGGCGACGACTTGCCCCAGGCTGATGCCGCCCGCGCGCCAGAGCAGGAGCGCGTGCAGGAAGCCGCCGGCCCAGCAGAAGGTGAAGACTAACATCGGCCAGTATTTGGCCTGGATCTTGCCCTGCTCGACGAAGTAATCGCGGAACTTGCGCGCGTTACGAATGAAGCGCAACCATTCGCGGCGCTCCTGCGCGTTGGCCTTGACCACCTCGATGCCGGCGATGGCCTCGGCCAGGCCGGCGTTCATCTCGCCGAACTGCTCGCGCTGCGCCAGACTGACCGGCTTGAGGCGGCGGTTGTAATCCGCCACGGTGATGGCCCACAACACGACGAAGATGAGAGGCATGAGCAGGAGCCGCCAGTTAAGTTGCGCGATCACGGCGATGGGCACGACGATGGCCATCGCCGAATCGGTGATCAGCATCACGCCGGGGCTGAACATCAGGTTGAGCTGGCGCACGTCGTTGGTCGCGCGCGCCATAATATCGCCGATGCGCTGCTTGCCGTGGAAGGTCTGGCTCTTGCCCAGCAGGCTGACGTACAACTCGTCGCGCGTGTCCCGCTCGATGCGCTGGGCCAGATATTCGACGAAAAAGTTGCGCCCCAACCCGGTGAGGGTCTGGCCCACCGCCGCCGCCGTCAGGCCGAGCGCCAGGGTCAGCAGCGCCGCGTTCTCCCAACCGGGCGTGATGATCAGATCAAAGGCCTCGCCGATGAGCACCTGGCGGTAGCTGTAGGCCCAGTTGTTCGCCACGGCGGCCAGGATCGTGCCCAGGGGCAGGAGGGGATAGCGCATCAGGTGCGAGATGATCCAGCGCACCGGCCCGCTGCGCCGATAGGGATAGGTTTTCTCTAAGGTGAATTCGCTTTTAGCCATAAAACCTCACAATGTTAGTTATAAGACGGCCACAGATGGCGTGACGGCGTATCTGGTGACAATGCCAAAGCCCCAGTATACGATGATTGATTTTAGCGGGCAAGCTTGTGTTGGCGTAGGCGGGGCTTGCTATTGCGCTGAAAACTCCGCAATACGTTTCCCGTTGTGGCAAGCCTTGTGTACCTCACGGGCACGGCGAGATCCTCTGGGGGAGGATGAACAACGCTGGCCCGCAGCTCCCGCGCTTTGATTCGCTAAACGCCCTCATGATTGTATAATAAGAGCAACCCCATTTATCTATAGTCAAATAAGGAGATACCCCACATGGTTATGATGCAAGATGTACTAGGCCTGATCTTAGGCGGCGGGCGCGGCTCCCGCCTCTATCCCCTGACGAAGAAGCGCGCGAAGCCGGCGGTGCCCTTGGCGGGCAAATATCGCCTCATCGATATACCCATCAGCAACTGCCTCCACTCCGGCATCGACAAGATCGACATCCTGACGCAGTTCAAATCCGCCTCGCTCCATCGCCACATCTTCCGCACCTACCACCGCGATAAGTTTACCGAGGGCTGGGTGGAGATCTTGGCCGCCGAGCAGACGTTGGAAAACACGCACTGGTATCAGGGCACCGCCGATGCCGTGCGCCAGCAGTTGGTCGAGATCCGCGCCGCCAACACAGAATACGTGATTATTCTGGCGGGCGATCACCTCTACCGGATGGATTACAGCAAATATCTGCAATTCCACGTCGATAACGACGCCGACATCACCCTGGCCGTCCAGCCCGTCAGCGCCGAGGAAGCGCCGGCCCTGGGCATCCTCAAGCGTGATGAGGACGGCGAAATCATCAGCTTCACGGAGAAGCCCGCGCCCGACCAACTCGACGGCCTGGAGAGCATCCCCGGCGACAAGCCCTACATGGCCTCGATGGGCATCTACGTCTTCTCGACGAAGATGCTTTTCGAGCTGCTGAAAACGCCCGGCGACGACTTCGGCAAGGAGATCATCCCGGCGGCGCTGCCGGAGCGCAAGGTGATGGGCTACATCTTCGACGATTTCTGGGCCGACATCGGGACGATCCGCCGCTTCTACGAGGTGAACCTGGCGCTGGCCGCGCCCGACCGGCCCTTCGATCTCAACGCGCCGCACCGGCCGATCTACACCCACGCGCGCTTCCTGCCGCCCTCCGAATCGCACAACTCGGTGCTGAACCAGGTGCTGTTGGGCGATGGCTGCCAGGTCTACGACTCGAAAGTCACCAACTCCGTGATCGGCCTGCGCGGCATCGTCGGCCCCGACGTCGTGGTCGAGTCCTCGGTGCTAATGGGCGCCGACTACTACGAGACCGACGAGGAGAAGGAATGGAACCGCGAGTTGGGCCGCCCCGACATCGGCATCGGCGCCGGATCCGTCATCGAGTGCGCCATCGTCGACAAGAACGCGCGCATCGGGCGCAACGTCCACATCCGCCACATCCCCAACCGCCCCGACAAAGAGACCGAGGATTGGGTCGCCGCCGAGGGCCTGGTCATCATCCCCAAGAGCGCCGTCATTCCAGATGGGACAGAAATTTAGTTTAGAATTTAGAATTGCGAATTGCGAATTGCGAATTGCGAATTTAGAATTGCGAATTTAGAATGAAGAATAGCAGGGTAATTTGTCACGTGACACCCCATTCGCAATTCATCATTCGCAATTCTTTATTCATCATTCGCAATTCTTCATTCATCATTCGCAATTCTTTATTCATCATTCTACATTCGCAATTCCTCATAAAACCCTGGAGGTAACCCAATGAGCGTACACAAATTAGCAGGAAAACCCGCCCCATTAGACATCCTCATCAACGTGCCGAAGCTGGTCGCCGCCTACTACACCCTCCAACCCGATCCCGAAGATGCCGCCCAGCGCGTTTCTTTCGGCACCTCCGGCCACCGGGGATCGTCGCTGGAGCACAGCTTCAACGAAGCGCACGTCCTGGCCATCTGCCAGGCGATCTGCGAATATCGCGCGGCCCAGAAGATCACCGGGCCGCTCTACGCCGGCATCGACACGCACGCCCTCTCGGAGCCGGCGCTCCGCACCGCCCTTGAGGTCTTCGCCGCCCACGGCGTGGACGTGATGATCCAGGCTGGCGGCGGCTACACCCCCACCCCCGTCATCTCCCACGCGATCCTCACCGCCAATCGCGGGCGGAAAACGGCGCTGGCGGATGGCGTCGTCATCACGCCCTCGCACAATCCGCCGCCGGATGGCGGATTCAAGTACAATCCCCCGACGGGCGGCCCCGCCGACCCTGAGACCACGCGCTGGATCGAGCAACGCGCAAACGAGATCCTGCGCGACGGGCTGCGCGAGGTCCAGCGTTGGCCCTTCGAGCGGGCGCGCCGCGCCGCGACCACGCACGAGTACGACTACATCACGCCTTACGTGGAGGACCTGAAGCACGTCGTGGATATGGAGGCCATCGCGGGCGCGGGCCTCAAAATCGGCGTCGATCCAATGGGCGGCGCCGGCATCGCCTACTGGGACCCCATCGCCGAGACCTACGGGCTGGATCTGGAGGTCGTCAACCGCGAGGTCGATCCGCGCTTCGCCTTTATGACCGTCGATCACGACGGCCAGATCCGCATGGATTGCTCCTCGCCTTACGCGATGGCCGGCCTGATCAAACTCAAGGAGCGCTTCGACGTCGCCTTTGGCAACGACTCCGACTACGACCGCCACGGCATCGTCACGCCCAGCGCCGGGCTGATGAATCCCAACCACTACTTAGCCGTCGCGGTCTGGTACCTCTTCCAGAACCGCCCGCAGTGGGGCGACGACGTGGCCGTGGGCAAGACGCTGGTCTCCAGCTCGATCATCGACCGCGTGGCGCGGGACATCGGGCGCGAGCTGTGCGAGGTGCCCGTGGGTTTCAAGTGGTTCGTGGACGGGTTGCAAGATGGATCGCTGGGCTTCGGCGGGGAGGAGAGCGCCGGCGCCTCGTTCCTGCGCCACGATGGCGCCGTCTGGACCACGGACAAGGACGGCATCATCCTCAACCTGCTGGCCGCCGAGATCATCGCCAAGACGGATCGCGATCCCGGCGCGCACTACGAGGCGCTGGCCGAGAAATTCGGGCGCTCCGTCTACGAGCGCATCGATTCCCCGGCCACGCCCGCGCAGAAGGCCGCGCTCAAGAAGCTCTCCCCGGAGATGATCGAGGCGGAGGAGCTGGCCGGCGAGGAGATCGTCGCCAAGCTGACGCGCGCGCCCGGCAACGACGCGCCCATCGGCGGCCTGAAGGTCGTCATCGAGAACGGCTGGTTCGCCGCGCGCCCCTCCGGCACCGAGGACATCTACAAAATCTACGCCGAGAGCTTCAAAGGGCCGGAGCACCTCAAGCAAATCCAGGCCGAGGCGCGGGCCATCGTCGCCAAAGCCTTCGAGGCCGCCGGCGTGGATGAATAGTAATTTCAGCCCCGAAGGGTTTCCCAAAAACCCTTCGGGGCTGTAGTTTTCCGACCTCGCGGACTGCCTATCTCCGCTACACTATCAACATCCTCCAGAAGCCTCAGCCCCCTGTATCTGCCGAATGATGCGGAGCATGTAGGCGTCCATCTCCTGCATCCCCTCGTTGTTCAGTTCGCCCAGATGGGCCATCGTCGCTTCGGCGGATGCGGCCACCAGCCCCGCCGAGGGCGGCGCGCCCACGCCCGCGACCGCCAGGTAGGCGTACTGCACAGCGCTGGCGACGCTGGTCCCCATCTTGTAGGCGCACGATTCTTTCGCGCCGTCGCAGACGATGCAGGCCAGCGCGCCGATGATGGTCTGGATGGCCCGGTCGGCGGCGACCGCGTCCCCGCCGAGGAGATAGGTCGCGCCCGCCGCCACGCCGCACGAGGCCGCGATGGCCCCGCCGCAGAAGGCCGTCATCCGCGCGGCGTAGCCCTTCACCAGCACCACCACCGCCGAGCTGAGGGCCAGCGCCCGCGCCATAGCATCCAGCGGACTCCCCAACGCCTCGGCGACACCCAACACGCCCAGGAAGTTGCTGATGCCCTGGTTGCCGCTCCCGGCGACGGCCATGATCGGCACGGCGGCCCCCGCCATCCGCGCCTCGGAGGCGGCGGCGACCAGCGTCTGCGCGCGGTGGATCGCCGCGAAGGGCGCGGGCAAATCGGCGGTAGCCTGCGCTTGCAACGCCCGTCCCAACACAAACTGGGGATCGGCCAGCGAGGCCTCGGCCGCTTGCCGGTTGATCACGGCGGCCTCGACCAGGAAGGCCAGCTCTTTTTCCGAGAATTCCTCTACCAGATCGAACAGCTCCCCCAGTCGCAGCCCTTCCAGCGTGAGGAAACTGGCCGCCTCGTCGGCCTTGACGCCAGCATCCCAAGCGACGAGTATCTCGCCGTTGCGCCCCACCTCCACGATGTTCGTATAATCGCCGGAGATGATGGCGTAGGCCGTGTCGTCGCCGGCGGCCACCTCGGCCTTGAGGTAGAGCACATCCGGCGCGCTGGTCAGATAATCCACTGTGACGGCCCCCTGCGTCACTAACGCCCGCGCCGCGTCCAACTGCGCCGGCGTGATCTCGGAGAGCAGCGCCAGCTCCTCGCGGCTTTCGGCGATGAGGGCGCCCAGCGCCGCTGCGATGGGCAAGCCGCGTTCCCCCGTCCCCGGCACGCCCACGGAGATGGCGTTCTTGTAGATGTTGACGCTGACGACGACCTTCACCCGCTCCGGCGGACGGCCCAACGCCTCGGCGGCGCGGGCCACGCCCAACGCCACCGTCACAGGATCAGTACAGCCCATCGTGCGGGCGACTTCGCTACGCAGCACCTTCAAAAGATATGCGGTATCCACGGCAACCTCCTCGGGATATTGACCTCAAGATCACTGCCTTTCAGTGTAGGTGAGCCGAGATCACCCCGCAACTGATAAATGTCTGAGTCTAGAAGACAAAGCGTGGATTGGCGCGCCATTGGCTATTTCCGACATCCGTGATACGCTTTTCGAGGGTTGCATACCACGGACACCAACATATCACAGCAATTAGTCACCGGACACTTTTAGAAAATAGCTCACGGATTACACGGATTTTTAGATCTTTCAGCAGGAAATTGCGAATTTTGAATCTTTACTCAATAGCATTATTCGCAATTCGCGATTCTAAATTCATCGTTTTTCCAGGAGAGTACATGTCAGAGACCACATCTGGGCGGTCGCGAGGATTGGGCGTGGCGTTGGTCGCGCTAGGCGCGCTGGGATTCAGCAGCGGGATCATCTTCAATCGGGCGATTACGGGGCTTTCGGGGCCGGAGATCGCTTTCTTTCGCGCGCTGTCGGGCTTCGCCTTCTTCTCCGCGCTGTTGACGCACTATCCAGAGGCCCTGCACCCGCGCCGCTATCGCGCGACCATCCCGCTCCTCATCGGGCTGGGGCTGGCGGTGGGCGCGACGGCCACGCTCTATATGACGGCGCTGCGCCACACAACGGCAGCGACCGCCGTCCTGCTCAACAACACCTCCGCCGTCTACGTGGCGCTGCTGGCGCCGTGGCTGCTCCACGAATCGCGCCCGCGCTTCACGTGGGTGAGTCTGGCGCTGGCCCTCACCGGCATGGTGCTCATCGCCGATCCCGCCCGCCTCGATCTCACGCTGCGCGGCGCGGGCCGGATCGGCCTGGCGACCTCCATCGGCTGCGGCATCACCTACGCCTTCACGATGCTCTTCAGTCGCAAGATAGGTGGGCGCGTCGGCGGCGTCACCCAATCGTGGTGGAGTGTCGGCATCGCGGCGCTGGTGGCGTTGCCCTTCGCGTTGGATGCGCCTTTATCGGCCGTGCGCGCGAATTGGCCCTACCTGCTGGCGCTCGGCGCGATTGCCCTGGGCATCCCCTACTTCCTCTTCTTCCAGGGACTGAAGCGCATCCGCGCGCAGACCGCGAGCATCGTCGCGTTGCTGGAGCCGGTCGCCGGCGTCCTGATCGGCACGCTGCTCTATCGCGAGATTCCCTCCATCGCCGGCTGGATCGGGATCGCGCTGATTTTGGCGAGCATCGCGTTGATCTCGCGGAAGTGAGAGGCTAGGGCCTTCCCATTCTCGCTCCAATTAGAGCGAATAGGATGTCATTACAAAACGGGAAAGCCTAGAGAGGCAAGCTGTGATTTTTGCGCATGAAAGAGTGTAGTATAATAGATAGCATCCCTAAGTAATCGATCTTTCCTAGAGGCGACCCAAGACATGATTGGAGACATCAACAGGTGGTGAGAGGATAGGATGACGGCCTCAGACACTGAGTCAACCCAAACAACATCGCGCCGCACGATGTGGATCATCACAGCGGCAGGCATCCTTTGCCTGGCGCTCTTTTTGGCTTTCTACGATCAGGCCTTCCCCTCGGCGGCGATAGACCTGGATCGCTCGCGGGCCGAGATCCGCTCGGCAGCGGCGGATTATCTGGCGGATTACGGGTACGACGTGAGCGACTACAAGTTCGCGCTGATTTTTGGGGAAAACAGTTGGGGATCGATCTACTTGCAACGCACGTTAGGCGTCGCGGAGACCAATCGCCTTCTGCAAACACACGATCTCCCGCTCTGGTATTGGCGCGCCCGCTGGTTCAAACCGCTGCAAAAAGAGGGCTTCGACGTCTACGTCGCGCCGGATGGCGAGGTCGTCGAGTTCGTCCACACGCTGCTGGAGGATGCGCCGGGCGCCAGCCTGGATCAAGCGACGGCTCGCGACCAGGCCGAGCGCTACCTCACCGAGGATCGCGGCTGGACGTTGGCGGACTGGGAGAATGTCACCGCCTCCAGCAAGAATCGGCCGGGCGGGCGCACGGATCACACCTTCGAATGGAAATCGCGCGCCTGGGACGTGGGCGAAAGCGAATTGCGTTTAACCATCACCCTCCAAGGCGATGAGATCGGCCATTATGCCTATTGGCTCAAGACGCCGGAGAGCTTTCAACGCGATTTTGTCAAGCAACAGAACATCGCCGGCTTCATTAGCAGCATCAGTCTGGCGCTCGGCGTCTTCCTCTTTTTTATGATCACGGCCCTTGTCATCAAGCTGACCCATGGCGGGATCACCAGCGCCCTGACACCGGCCCTCTATCCCGCCGGCGCGCTGGCCCTGATTATGTTGCTCAACGGCCTGAATCAACTGCCGCTCGCCAAAGCCAGCTACAGCACGACCATCAGCTACACCCTTTTCTGGGCGGGACAAGCGCTGGTAGTCGTTTTGCTGCCCATCAGCGGCGGAATGACGGTCTTCGGGCTGTGGTTCTGGGGCCATTGGCTGAGCAAGCAGGTCTGGCCCCGGCAGGACCGGATTTTGGCGCGACGCGGGAACCGCTGGGGCACGCTGGCGCGCTCCAGTTGGCGCGGGCTGATGTTGGGCGCGATACAGGCCGGCTACCTGGTGATCTTTTATCTTATCGCGACGCGCCTCTTCGGCAGTTGGACGCCGATGACGCCCGATTACACCATCGCCTACGCCACGCCGCTGCCCTTCTTGGGCGCGTTGCAGAGCGGCCTCTTCCCCGCGCTGTGGGAGGAATTGTTCTTCCGCCTGGTCGGCATCGCGGGCGTGCTGTGGCTCTTACGCACCTTTACCCGCTGGCCGCGTTCCATTCGGATCGCGCTCGCGCTGCTCATCCCCGGCGCGATCTGGGGATTTGCGCATCTTTCTTACATCCGCGATCCCTTTTACCTGCGCGGCATCGAACTGACGCTGGCCGCCGTCTTTCTGGAGGGACTCTTTTTCCTCTATTTCGATCTGACCACAGCCATCGTCGCGCACTTCGCCTATAACGCCGGCCTGACCGCGCTGCCCCTCCTCCGCTCCGGCGATCCCTACTTTGTGGCGTCGGGCGCGGTGGTGGTGGGCGTGATGTTCGCGCCGGTGATCGCGGGCCTGCTGCTGGGACGTCGCGAGCAAGCACAGCGGCCCCGACCCCACATCCGCCCGGCGGAGCCGGAGGATGCGGAAGCGCTGGCCGCCATCGCAGATGAGAGCGAGGGCGAGACATTGGCGTCTCGGCTATCGGCGCCGGGCGCGATAGGATTAAGCTTAGTCGCCGGGGAGGAGATCATCGGCGGGGTAATCGCCCATATCGAAGAGCGTGAGAGCGCAGAGGAAGAAAGCACGGCGGAGATCGTGTGGATTTGCGTGGCGCCCGCGTGGCGGCGGCGCTATTGGGGCAGCGAGTTGGTAACGCGATTGGAGGAGCGCCTTCGGGCGCGGGGCATCACGCGGGCCGCGACGGAGATCGCGGTGGATAACAAACTCAAGTCGAACTTCTGGGCCAGCCAGGGCTGGGAATCGCAGCGGCTGATTCTGCATTCCCCCGCCGCGCGCCCCGCGCCGCCCACCGTGGGCGAGGCGCTGACGAGCTTGCGGCATCGACTGCCCTGGGGGAAAAAGCAATCAGAAGAAGGCCCTGATCAAAATCAAGAGGATAATTCAAATGAAAATGAAGGATTAAGGATTAAGGATTAAGAATGTGGAGGGAAAAAATGTCATGACGTGGTACGATGCAATGTGGCAGGATGTGCGGGGCTATGTACTCCCCAAATTGGAGCGGGAATTGGCGCCCAATCTTTATTATCACGGCGTGCATCACACGCGCGATGATGTTGTGTTGGCGGCGGAGCGTTTGGCGGCGGAGGTGGGGTTGGACGCGGAGGCGAGTTTGCTGCTCAAGACGGCGGCGCTCTATCACGATACGGGTTTTTTGCAGCGCTACATCCGTAACGAGCCGCTGGCCGTCGAGTTCGCCAGGGAGACGTTGCCGCGCTTCGGCTTTATGCCCTATCAGATCGCGGCCATCGAGGGGATGATTATGGCCACACAATTGCCGCAATCGCCCCGCACGCAACTGGAGGCATTGATGTGCGACGCGGATTTGGACGCGCTGGGCCGCTCCGATTTTTGGGGCGTGAATTGCGACTTGCGCCGAGAAGTAGCCGCGCACGGCTACAAAGTATCGATGGTCGAATGGCTCAAGAACCAGATTCTATTTTTAGAATCGCATACCTATTGTACATTGGCGGCCCATTCGACGCGCTATGCCCAAAAGCAACGCAATCTCAACATGCTCAAGCAAATGTTGCAGCGCGAGACCGCGCTCCAGAACATCACCGGGGTAAAGCCGTGGCAGAAGTTGGACGCCACGTTGCGGACGACGTTCTCAATTGAGGCCCCCGCCGCATATCCAACGACGCCCGCGACGGCGTGACGAGGGTTGGAGGTTGGATTTTAGAAGTTGGACAACGTGTCCCGAATAATCGCTACTGTCACAGAGTATTCGCCATGTAAGGCCCGGCGACTGAAGTCGCGGCAACATTTACGAAGTCGGCCTTCACCGACTCT
>CAZCAI010000128.1:0-14678 GCA_964496595.1 uncultured Anaerolineales bacterium | reverse complement strand
GCTGATTATAAATCATCTACCAGCGAAGAAAACGGGGTTACTTTTGCGCTATTGCCCTTCTAGCTATCTGACACTTTTAGAAAACAGCTCACGGATTTTCACGGATCACACGGATTTTTTAGATCTTTCAGCGGAGAAGTTCCCCATCTTGAGGTGTATCTTACCGCTCACGTCCATTTGGACGAGTTTAAGGCTGAATTTTAATCCTTACATTCCCGGAATGGCTCTCCCTGCAATATAAAAATTAAAGGCTCTTATTGGTTTTTAGGTGAAATTGGGTGCGAATGATGATCATACTCTCGTTACACTGAGTTTCACGGAGTTTTTCACGGAGATACACAGAGAGAATCCTTTCTCCGTGCTCCTCTGTGCTTTCTCGGTGATGCTCCGTGTCCAAATTAAACCGCTGGATGAACGAGGGTTGATTTCACCCAATTTCCTATATGAGCCAAAATCAAAAAATATCTGCGTTAATCCGTGTTTATCCGTGAGCTAAGAAGTGTCGCGTGGATAGATAGTCCTTCCGACTTCATCTCACGGATAGCTCACTGATAGCCATCGGGGCCATACTCGTAGAACAGCCAATCGAAGCCGTCCTCCACCTCAATGCGCTTATCCTTCCACAGATAGTGATAGCTGTTGCCCTCAAAATTGACGCCCAAGTAATCAAAGCCCGCGTCAAAGGTGGTGATGATCGTCTTGCTCGGCTCCAACTGCAACTTCAGATCCCGTAAAATCTCGGCGACATCCCGCTTCGCCCGCTGCGCGTGCCGCTCGCTCACACAGAAGACGCAAAAATCGTCCGCATAGCGCACCCAGCGGTAGCCAAAATCGGTCAACCGCTGATCTAATTGATGGAGATAGAGGTTGCACAGCAGGGGCGAGATGACCGCGCCCAACGGAATGCCCTTGGGAATCTCGGAATCGAGCCGCCCGATCTGCAGCCACTGGCGGATCAAGCGCCGGGTGATGGGATCGGCGACCAACTGATCGAAGAAGGACTGGAGCAGCTCATGATCCAAGGAATCGAAACACTCGTCGATATCGGCGTCCAAGACCCAAGAGTAGCCATTTTCGCGCAAAACGACCACCTGGCGGATCGCATCGCCCACGGAGCGTCCCGGGCGATAGCCGTAGCTGTGGCGGAGGAAGAGGCGCTCGCAGCGCGCCTCCAACACCCGCAAGACCGCGCGCTGCAAGACGCGATCCGTGATCGTCGGGATGGCGAAGTGGCGCACGCCGCCGCTCTTCTTGGGCTGCGTGAAGCGGCGCAGGGGCAACGGCTCGTAGGTGTTGCCGCGCACGGCGCGGGCCAACGCCACCACGCGCTCCTCCCACGTCCGGCCCCACGCGCGCAGACTGACGTGATCGACGCCGCCCGCGCCCTGATTCTCGCGCACTTCCTCCCAGGCAACGCGCAGGTTGTCCAAATCCAAAATACGCTGGATCAATCGCTGTGGCGTCATGCTTCCTCCTCAGACGACCAGGCTCTCGTCGGGTTCCTCCTCCGGCTGATCCAACGCCGCGACGGCGCCCGCCATCTCCAACTCATCTAAGCGGGCATCGAGCCGCTGAATCATCTCCACCAGCGTCGTGCCCTGGGGCACCCACCCGATCTTCTTTTCCAAATTTCGGGGGATGCGGCGGCGACCGCGCGCCAAGTAATAATCGTAATCCAACGTCTCCTCCAGGCGGGCTAACAGGCCCGTGGCCCAACTCTGGAAGGTCTCGCTGGCGGGCAGCAGGGTGCGACGTAGGTGCACCTGAGCCTCCAGGCGAGTGCAGACCAATTTGATATGGCGCGTCTGCCGCAGGTGCAGGCGGTCGATCAAGAGGCGATGGGCGCCGCCGCCCTCGCGGATCGGCAGGTGATAGAGCCAGTGGATGATGATATCGCCGTAGCGGCGGTGGCGCAAGCGCCAAACGTCGTCGTGCTCACCGGCGACCTCAAAGGTGAGGCCCTGGGGCAATCGCAGCCGCCACGTGTCGGGATCTTGATCGGCGCGCAGGAAGGGGTTGGCGCGCACCGGCGCCGGCAGATCGTCCAGCGCCAACGTCGCGGGCGGCAGCGGCGTCTCCCAGCCGGAATAGGCCGCGCGCGGGCCCATCGTCCGCTCGCCATATTCGTGCAGGACGTAAAGCGCCAGGCATTGGGTCAAGAGCCGGTTATCCTCGCGGATAAAGTCCTCAAAGGTACGATCCTCACGCCCTGTGGCGGCGTAGGCGCTCATCCACGTCGCCAAGGCGGGCGAGTCGGGTTGAAAGCGGCGCATAAAGGCGCGGCGGGCGTGCTTGAGCGGCATGTAGCCGTGGTCGCGGGCGATGGTCGCCCGCTCGGCCGTGGGGAAGTGATACGGCAGCCAGAGATTGATCCGCGCGCGCCGACTTTCGGCGCTGCCGTAGAGCTGGAACGCCGCCAACAGCGTGAGCGCCAAGGTCAGGAGCAGCGCCGCCCCCAAGAGCGAGTACCAGACGGCCGGCGGCAACAGCGTCTGCAAGACGCCGGAGAGGCCATCGGTCAACAGGCCCAGCAGAATGCCCAGCACGACGGTGATCAAGACCAAGGCCAGTACCTCGGCCCGGGAGCGGCGCATCTCTTCGATGCAACTGTAGGGATTGTTACGGCGGAACATGGGGGGGCCTCCTCATTATTAGAGACTGTAACAGTTTAGTTTTGTGAGTGGATGTTTTTAGTGGGATGGCCCGGCGGTTAAAACCACGGCCACCATTACGAAGTCGCCCTTCGGCGACTGAGTTCTAACCGGCGAAGGCCGGTTTCGCAAACGTAGCCGCGAATTTATTCGCCAGGCGTGGAGCATTACTCATCAAACTAAACAGTTACTAGAGACTTTTTGAAAATTAGTCCCAATCTTACGCTGCTACTCGCCGACCCCCTCCCACACGCCGTAGGGGCCGATGATCACCTCGTCTGTTGCCTTGTCCGTCGTCGGCATCACGCGCGCGCCGGGCACGTAGCAGACGCGCGCCTGGCTCAGGTGCACGCCGAAGCGGCTCTGCGGTGTGGTCTCCCGCCCGACCAACGGCGCCACCGGCCCGCGAATGTGGGCCTGGATGGCGCTATGTTTGCTTTCGAAGTCGGCGGCCAAGGCGTGGGCCAACAGCGGCCGGCCGGCCATCAACCGAATGCGGACGGCATCGCCCGCCAGATCGGCGGTGTGGCCGGTCTCGAAGAGCGGGATCGAGCGCGATGTTATTTCTTCGATTTCTTCGATGTTCGCGACGGTCACGCGCCCCCAGCCGTAGCCGCGCTCGCCGCCGATCTGCAGACGCGTCAGCGCGCCGCGCCAATCCAGGCGCTGATCCAGCGTCGATGCTTCTCGCTGGAAGAGGTAGCCGGTCAAATAGACCGGCTCACTATCTTGGTTGGCGTCGGAGGTCGGGCGGGTATGGGGGAGGAGACATTCCACCTCGTGCAGGCTGGCCTCCTCCACGCTGCTGACGTCATAATTCAGCGCCGTGCCCGCGTAGGTGGAGAGGAAGCGATAGCCGAAGGTCGCGGCATCCAAGCGGGGCGCGCCTTCGCCGTTTTGGCCGTAGCCCCACGCGCCCGCCCGCGTCAGGTGTGGGAAAAGCGGCGCATCCCCTAACGCCTCGGTGGTGGGGAAGAAATAGGTGAAGGCCAGTTCCTCGTGGACGCGCGCGCCCATCTCTTGATATTTTCGGGGATCAGGTTTGCCGTTTGGATCCGCATCGCGGGTCAAGCGGGCGGTGAGCGCGCCCCAGAGGTTGCGCCCGGCGACGTAGGGCCGGGTTCGCTGGAGATTGCCCACCTTCCCGCGCCCGATGTGCATCGGGGAGCGCAAGCGCAGCACGATCTTGTAGGCTTGCCAGGCCATAGTTACTCCCCCTCTTTATCGCGCGCCTTGGCCGTGTAGCGGGCGTAGATCAAGGTCTGCTCGAAGACTTGCTTGGTCATCAGCAGGGGATCAAGCTCCCGGCAGATGGCGCCGCTGATGTGGGGCAGGGCCGTCCGCGCATCCATCGAGTTGGGCAGCCCCCAGTCGAAGGGCAGATCCTCGGCGGCTAAATGCAGCAGCTTCTCCCGCACCACCTCGCCGATTTCCTGATCCTCTTTGCGCGTGCGCGAGAAGAGAAAGAGGAAACAGGCGTAGACGCCGTTTTCCTGTAAGACGCCCAATGCCTTGGTGACTAAGTTATCGACCTGCTTGGCCTTGATGTTGTTAGGCTTGATCGCCTCATTGACCATCTCCTGCGCCCGCTCGGCGGCGACGCGATCTAAGAGCCGGGTGTCCATTCGCGTTGTGCTAGGCATCGCGTCCTCCTTTATTCTCGTCATCGGCGGCGTCCACGGCGCTGATCACGCGCATTCGACCGAAGCCGCGCGTGCCCATCCCGCCGACGCCCAACCATTCGATCATCTTGAGGCCGGCATCGGCCACATCGCGCGGGTGCTCCCAGCCGTGCCCGTTTTTGGGGAAGGTATCTTGGCGGAAGCTATCCTCCACCACCTCGCTGATCATAAAGGCGCTGCGGGGGATGGCCTCGTAGGTGAAGAGCGCGCCCTCCTCGGCGGCGCCCGTCGCCGGGTTGATGCTCACGGAGGTGCGCACCTCCAGGTTGGCGTTGACGATCTGCCCGAAGAGTTTATCGGAGACGAGCGCCACGCGATCCTGGATGGCCTGCCACGCCTGGCCCTGCAACACATCGCCGCGCAGGGATAGGTCGCTTCGCTCGACCTCGAGCAGCAGCCAGCCCAAGTTAAGTTGGTTCTGCGGCGCTTGAATCCCCGCACCGACGGCGATTTTATCACCGGTCGGCTTCTCGTAGCCATGCACATCCGCCAGCGCCAGCCGCTCCGGGCAGGTCACCCAGACGGGGCCGGCCATCGAGTGGACGGGGAAAAAGAGCATGTGCGCGTCGAAGATGTTAATCGTGCCGGCGTAGGCCCGCTGTTCGCCGTCCTGCTTGACCTCCAGGCTGCCAAAGGTGTAGCAGACGGGACATTGCGGATCGGTGCAGTGATCGCCCTGGCCGGCGCACCGGGGCGTCCCGTGTTTCATCGCTGCGTAGGAGCGCGCCGCGCCGGAGAGCGAGGTGCCGGGGATTTTGGGCAGGTTGGTGCCCGGCTCGCGGGCGATGGAGAGATCCACGCGCCCCAACCGATAGCCGCCCGTGCCGATATGAACCGGATCTAACGTCATCCATAGATAGGTGCGTTTACAATAGCTCATCTCATGCCTCCTTGTCGCGTGAGCCTAGATTTAGCTTCATAGCTTCGTGATATAAGTCAACGACGTCCGCCAACGTGCCGTCCATGGCCGCGGCCTTCAGCTTATCGAACGCTTCTGATGCCGGCGCCCGGCCCTGTTTCCATTCCGCCGTGCGGAGGGTGTCCTTCACAAAACGCCGAAAGGCGGAGGTGTAGTCGCCCCCAGGGCCGCGCGGTTCCCCCCAGTCGCGGCGTTTCTCTTCGATGAGGCCGTGAATCCACATCAGTTGGCTGGATTCCAAATGCCTGCCGAGCAAGCGCCATATCTCCTCCAGATCCTCAAGATGATGGAGCAGGTAGGGGCGGGAGGCGCGGCCCAGGCGTCGCCCGCTGGCTTGATCATAGGCGATGGTGAAGCGTCGCGCGGTGGTGTCTAAGTATTCGAAGTCGAAGGTGGCGGGATTCAGATAAACCGGCTGGCCCTCGGTGAGGTCTGAGACGTGGGTCACGTCGTGTTGGGGGTCCAATGCCTTCTCCCCGCCTTTCAGGTTTTCGGGCGAGGTGATGCAGAAATGGGCATGCCACACATCCTCAGTCTCGCCATCGCCCATGCGATCCGCGACGCGCAAGGTCAGCTCCCGCCCGTCCTGTTCCAGCGGCGCCTCCCACCACTGGGCAAAGTGCGCGTCCGCCTTGAGATGCGGATCGGCCGGCGGCGTCCCGTGATGCTGAGGTTCCGCCGCCACCTGCCACGCCTCCCAGCGTGTAGGCCGTTCCAAGAGCGCGCGACCAGCGTCCAGCACAGCGCGCAGGGGCGTCCGGCGCTGAGCGATGACCACGCCCAAATGCAGCGGCAATCGATCCTGTACCTTGGACATCTCCCGCTCGTAGGCCTGCTGGATCGCCGCGACGATGTCCAGCGCCTGGGTCGCCGGGATCAGGGCCATAAAGACGCTCGGCTCGGAGAGCAGTGGGATGTAGGGCGTGTAGGGTGTCTCGTCGCCGAGGGCGGCCTCAAATTCGACCGCGACGCTTTCTGTCTGTGGTTTCCCTGAACTCGTGTAGCCCGATGGCTCATAGAGGTTCCAGACGTGATCCCCGCGCGATTCCAGCCAGCGCTGCACCACGGGAACGGGCGCATCATCTTGCCGGGTGGGAATGTCCCAGCGGCGCGCGAGATCGGCCAGGTTTTCGGTGGTGATAAAGTGCTGACCGACCGGGTCCCAGACCACGCCCATGCTTTGCCCATCGATCTCCAACTCGTAGGTGTGATACTTGCCCAGCTTCTTGAGGGCGCGCGCGTTCCGGGGGATAATCCGCAGGCGATTGCGCTTGTGAAGTTTCTGCGGGATCGTCTCGGCTTCAACCTCTTCCCAGAACGCCTCCGTCGTCTCCCAGCAGCGCTGCACGCGCGCGAAGGAGGCCGGCTTCTGCATCGTGGGGATCAAGGTGCCATCCAACCAGCGGGTGAGGTCGAACTTGCCGACGAGCAGCGCGAAGCGGCTGTTCTTGTCCACGATCTCATCGGCCCAGATGGTGGTGTCGGGCGCTTCTGTCAGCCACTGCGCCGCGCGCCGTCCGCGTCGGTGCAGGCAGACACAGCAGACGTGACGCTTTCTCGCCTTCTTGGCTTTGACCCACCGGGGGAAGTCCACATCGCGGGGTCGGTAGCCGACGGGCCGCACGCCGCAGACGGTGCAAATCTCCCGCTCCTCGGCCTGGGCGTCGCGCCACCATTCAGCCATGCGGGTTGGGTCGGCGGTGAGGGCATGATCCAGGCCGGCGAGGTAGGCCCCTAATTGCAATGCCTTGCCGCGAAGGCTTTCCCCTTCGTGGATCACTGGCTTCAGTTCCCCCGCCAACGCGGGTAGGGATTCTATTTTGTCGGACGCCGCGCGCGTCGCCTCTCGGAAAGCTGCCTGGATGTGCTCCTCTAAGGTCATGCCGTCGCCATCTTGCAATGCCAGCACCGAGTGGGCGTCCTTCTCCCAGCCGGGCACGATGAAGACGGCGCCGTTCTCATCGCGATAGACCTCGTTGCCCAGCGGGTAGGTCGCCTCCAGCAGTTCTTGCACGGCATCTAAGGCGATCTCGATGCTATCCTGCCGCCCCAACAGGTCGGTGACGTGGTGCGCCTGGCCCAGATAGCCCAGGCCGTCGAAGCGCACGGAGAGGAATCGCCAGCGCATCTCATCGACGGAGGGGATAGCGTCATCTAAGTGGGCGCGGGCCATGCCGCTCTTGAAGAGCGCCGCGATGGCCGAGGCGTAGTCCCACAGGTCGATCTCGTTGATGGGCCATTGGGTATCGCCCAGGCCGCGCCGGAGGATGTCCTCGGCGTGCGTCACGAAGTCGGCGCGCCGTTCGACGGGGTCAGCGCAGGCCGCGAGGGCCTGCTCGATGAGGTCGAAGCGGTGGGATTGGAGTGCCCAGAGGTCGAGGGCGGCGCGGTCATAGCCGAAGGCGGTAGCGAACGGCCAGTCCCCATCGCTAGGATCAGCCCTTACATCATTATCATCCTCGTCCAAGAGCAATAAATTCTTCTCTCCTCCAGAAACTTCACCATGAGAAAGAACGAGGAGAGCCGACAAATGAACATCTTGATCCTTCTGGAACAATGGCTTCAGTGATGAAACTCGCTCGTAGTCTCCGTCTGAAGCATCATCTTGGGGTTTCCAGAAAAAATTATCCCAGAACAACGTCAACAGGTCGGACAACGTCCATAAGCTCTCTGCAACCCCCAACTTACACTTCCTAAACCGCTGCTCTCGGGCAGCTTGCGCTTCTCGCTCTTGGCGATAAATCTCCGTTGAAGGCTCGTTCAAACGTTGGGACAATCGCGTCTTCTCTTGGTATAGTTCCCCAATCCTTGGCCCTTGTGAGAGGCGTTTAGCCTCTGCAATCTCGGATTCTATTTCGGGAAGACGCTGTTGTGCCTGCTCACGTTCTTGTTTTCTTTTCTCGGTATGGCAAAGATACAAAGGGCCATCTGTCTGACAGAAGCGATTAAAGTCTTGGCCAGCCTTTGCGACGTGAGAAAGCCAGACCTCTTCTGTCTCTTCCGCAGGTTTTATCTCCCGCGCGCGCGCTAAAAGGTCTGGATTTGCGCGTATCGCTTCGAGAATCTCATCCGAAGCGACCTCCTTGCCTTCAAGTATTTCTCGCAGCTTAGAAACAATTAGATCGAGATTGGGAGCAGCAAAGCGTTTGAAATTATATTCACCTGGGATGTAAAGATCGTGGGCTATCAACGTCTCTTTATCACAACCGAAGGGTGAAAAATTCGGATCTAGCTTGCCCAGGTTGTGCAACAGGCCGGCGATTTCGGCCAGGAGGATGGTCTGCCGCTTGTCGGCTATTAAGGTCAGGTTATACATCGCGTACCTCCTCGCGTAAGTCTGTTGCCCATGTCTTGAGCGCCGCCGTCACGTCGTCGAAATTCTCGATCTCTCGGCTGATCTGTCCGGTCTGGAGATTGTGTTGATGACGCTCGCGCGCCTCACAGGCTGCCTCATAGGCTCGTCGCATCTCAGGATTACCTTCTAGCAGGATTTCCCACTCATCCGGGGAGAAATCCTCCAGCTTGCCATAAGATGCTCGAAAGGCCCGGGTTGCTTCTGACTCTCCCAAGATGGCTTTGAGTTGCGCACGGCCCGCCGGCAAGTCATAACGCTGTTGATCCCGTTTGCTGAGGAAGTTATCGACCGCTGCTCCAAAACCGCTGCTGGTTTTGGCCCCAAAGCCGAATGAGCAGAACATCGCCGGCACACTTTCAGCCACCAGGCGAAGATCCTCCGCAACTTGACGCCGCGTTTCCTCTTTTTCCTCCTCTTCCCCCCTCCCAACTCGATCAAAGGGGAGATAGAGCAAAGAAAAAGCGCCGGGGGTACCAGGCGGCACACTCTCGAATAATATCGGATTCTTGCCCACACGTCGTTGACGATCATGGGGATTGATGATTTCCAAGCCATGCTGTTTGAAAAAGGTAGGGAAGAACCGCAGCCGGCCGGCTCGGAACCCTTCCTCGGCCCCAGGCTCATTTCCAAAGAGCCGGCGAATGCGCGGATCATCCGCTTCGTAGCCTAAATTCCACAGCACCGCGCGTAGATTCCCTTTCCAACTTGAGGGGGCCACATACGGCGCTCTAAAGACCTTGTCGCGCCGGATGGGGTTATCTACAATGTAGAAATCTCGCTCATCCTTGGAAAGGTAAGCTTTGGTGAGTCGAAAGGAAAATTGCAGCCAGAGAGTGAAGGACGGGAACAGGCTGATATCGAAAGGCAGCGCCTCGACGTGCTCCTGAAGGGCAACCACCGGCACATTCGAATTCTCCAATCGCATATCCTGCCAGGTTGCGCGGATATTGTTGGCCGATTCTTTGTCCTTGGCATCACCGGCGGCTAAACGATGGTAATGCACGGTCATACTTTCAACGTCCCGAAAATCGTACCGTTTTTGATCTAAAGCGACATAATAATCGTACGTCATGCAGCACCTCCCGTCGTGTGTGAAGCAAGCAACTCCCTACCCAGAACTTGCCGGACTTGCGACGCGCTAAACATTTGCATGTACTCTTGACAGAGAGCGCTCAGATCATCCACAGAAATGACCTGAGAGGGAGCAAATCCAAAGAGCACGATGTGATATCCCTCTTCGGCCTGGACCGGCATGCCAAAGTATACGCGGCTGGCCGTGCGCAACTCATCGTTGATGCTGACATAATATTCACGGTTGTTTTTCCATCGGGATCGTGGCCCCATCAGCTTATCCAGCGGCCCCAACTGATCAGGGTCATCGCTTTCTTGCCACCCTTTCTCTTCCTTCAGCCAACGGCGGAATCCCAGATGTTCACCCTCGGCCCCCTTATAGCGAAAATCAAAGGCACAGGGCAGATAAGCTTCTTCATTTTCTCGATCAGCACTGCCAAAATGCGCGCTGGTTTTTTTAAAGCGATAGAGCACACTTTCGGAGAGCCGATATGTGTGGTGGAAAAAGTTGTTCAGGTCATACGGCGTGTCCACAGTCGGCCCGGTTGTGCGCCATGCCCCGCTCGTCAACCGCTGCCGTAATGCTTGTATGCCGCTTTGAACCGTGGCCTGCGCCATCTCATCGGGCAAGGATACATCACCAATCTGACCAAATCCGTGCTGCGGCTTGGCGCCTAAGCTACCGTATTTTTCAATGAAGCGCAGCAGGAACGCCAACTGTTCTTGAACGTACTCTTCGTCGTGTCGTCGGCAGGTCAACTCAAAGTCCAAGTCACCATATACAACTTCCAGATCGTCGATTGCATACCCCCGCTCCTCTCGACCGCCGAAGATTCGTCCCAGCCAGTTCTTGTTGATTGACGTCGTCGTGCGGAAGTGCAAGGGGATGCGCGGAGCATTCAAAGAGCGCAGCCGAAACAGCCGCGCCCAGCCCGTCGCGCCGAAAAGATACGTCACGGCGCTGAGATTTTTTTGTCCCTCTGCCAATGCCTCCGCTTGAGGGCGATTCGCCCGTAGTGCCTTTTGATAGGCATCCGTGTCGAATTCGCAACGCTCCTTGGGGTTATCGGAGATGGGACTACCTACATAGCCCCCCAAGCCTCGCACGATGACCTCATACCACCACCGCAAGCTGCCGATGACGCCCGTCTCCTGCACGCGATTGCTCTCGCCATCCACGCCCCCCGTCCACAAAGGCGTCAGTGTTTTCAACGTAATCTTCATAACTACCCTCCTGGATCAATATCACGACCCCGATCAGCAACAAAAAATTACAACCCACACGCTTTCATAGTGTAGCATAAGATAATCCGATGTTCAAGTTTTTCTCGCACCAATTTAACCGGACTAAATGTCACGCGCCTACGTCTGCCATTCGTCGGGACGATGCGAAGGGCAGAGAGACGCCGCTCTCAGTCCCCAGGCAGAACACGGCGCGAGGATGGCATGGAGATAGGACGGGGTCAATTGCGCCCACAGTGCCCGCAGATAATGGACTTTCAAAAATTAATTGGGGAATAGTTGTCGCCTCACCGCGCGGGGATAGGAGTCCCCGCGCTAGGGATGGTTCACAGATAGGTTGACACTTTTTTACTCTACGGGCACTGAAGTACCCTGGAAAGGCCTGGCGGCCAACCGTCTGCCTTCGCAGACGGCCTATCGCATCCTCGAAGGAGGATGCCTGGCGCGTAGCGCCTCTCGAAGGGACTTTAGTCGCTGAACAGAGTGTAAACCTAATTATCCCGGAAAATGAACCATCCCAATCGGGCGATACAAAAACTATCCTCTGGTCAGCGGGGCTTTAGAAACTCGATTCCCGCAGGATTACACGCCGGACGACGACATACTAAATAGGAGAGTGGGTGGAAGATTCTACTCATATAGTGTTTTTGGAGGTAGAAAATGAATAGGCAGGTTTGGAAACGGATTGTACGACTTGGTTTTGCGCTCGGGGGCGGGTTGATGTTGCTGCTCATCGCGTTGAGCGGGATGGTGGCGGCGGACCCCATCGAGCCGCCAGCCGGTTACCCCAAGCTCTCACTCTCCGTGAAGACGGTCTCGCCGACGCTGACCTATGTGGGCGGCACGACGTTGACCTATCAGATTCAGATTCGGAATACGGGGGCGTGGACGGCCACCAATGTGGCGCTCAGCGATGTGCTGACCGGGCCGATTACCTACATCTCTGGGACGTTGGCCTCGGATGTGACGCCGACCCCGACGATAGAGGGCGATACGCTCTCCTGGCTGGGGGATGTGGGCTTTGATGCGACCGCGCACTTCACCTACAGCGTGATGTTGGATGAGAACATCACCGGCACGGTGGCGAACACGGCGGTCATCAGCCAGGCGACGACGGGCCGCATCAGTATGACGGCGGAGACGATGGTCACCGATCATCCGATCTTCGTCATCGAAAAATCGGCGACGCCGATGAAGCCCGGCGCGAACAAGCCCCTGATCTACACGCTGGTGGTGCGCAATCAAGGGCAGCCGGCGGCGAATTTGCCGCTCACGGTGACCGATCAGGCGCCGACGGATACCGCCGTGTTAGATGTGAGCGCCGATGGCATCACTCGCACGGTCGGCGACAGCGTCTTTGTAGATTGGACGCGCAACGTCACGTTAGATCTGGGCGAATCCACGGCCTTCACCTTCAGCGTGATGGCCGATGATGTCGTCAGCGGTACGCAGATTATCAATGAAGCCTACCAGGTCGATAGCGCGGAGACCGAGGTCGTCGCGGGCGAACCCTACACCGTGACGATTGTGGACCCCATTTTCCGCCTTTCCAAAGAGGTACGGCCCGATCCGCCCGGTTCGAATCGGGATATGACCTACTACTTGACGCTGCTCAACACCGGTTCCTTGGCGACGGACGTGCGCATCACGGATGTCGTGCCCTCCGGCGTGACCTACGTCGCGGGCGGCGATACGATGACGGATGGCGTCATCGGCTGGGAGATTTCGAGCCTGGACACCGGCGAGATCGCCGAGTTCACCTTCACCGTCGCCATCTCCGATGTGATGGGCGTGGCGATTGTCAACGATGAGTACGGCGTGTGCAGCGCGGAAGAGGTCTGCGCGCCGGGTCGCCCGCAGACCAGCACGGTCAAAGGTGGGGTTTTTGAAATCGAATCGTGGTTTGATCCCATCGCCAAGAAGCCCGGCGGCGGCAGCGACAGCGGCCCCGTCACGCCGACGATCATTATCCGCAACCTGGGGCCGGGCAGCGCGATTGACGCCCGCGCCGTGATGACCTTCAGCCGGGTGAGCATCAAGACCGTCGATTTCCAACGCGATCCAGATGTCGGCACGTTCCAGCAACTCGCGCAGGGCGATAAGAAGGCCGTCTTTGAATGGATCGGCCCGCTGGATTACGAGGCAGGTATCACGTTCACGCTCCGCCCCGGTCTCGGCGGCGTCTCCACCATCGGCGGCGAGGAAGGCAATCAATACTCGGTTACGACGGTGATCACGGATGGCTTCGCCAATGCGGCGGAGACTGCGCCGGTGAGTGACACAGCTGTCGGCAAGATCACCCATTTGGCCTATCTGGTCTCCAAGAAATCGGCGTCGAAGATCATCGGGCGGGGGCAGGTCCTGACCTACACGATTGGTGTGCGCAACACGGCGTTGGCTGCTGAGGGGCCGCCGTTCCCCCACATCATCGACTCGGTGCCCTCCGGCATGACCTTCATCACGGCCAGCCACGGTGGCGCCTATCATGCGATGACCGGCACCTGGGGAATGCGCATCATCTCATGGACGTTGCCGGCGCTGGGGACGGGCGAGGTTTTGGATGAGCCGCGTTGGTTCAGCGTGCGCGTCGATGATGACCTGATCAGCGGCACGCAGATTGTCAATCACTACACGACCCACTGGTACGAGAGTGAGATCAGCGGCACAGGCTGGCTCTCCTCCACCGGCGTGCCCGTGACGACGACGGTCGTCGAGGTGGGCTTGATCGATTCCTACAAGGCCGTCACGCCGACGTTGGTCGAGCCGGGGAAGGGCAACCTCCTCACCTACACGATCCACGTAGTGAACTCCAGCCCGCTGGATCTGGAGAACGTCCAGGTCTTCGATACCTTCCCCTGGGAGGTCGCGACCTATCAACGGGATGCGGTGGCCAGCGCCGCCGACGAGCCGGAAAGCGACTTCGTCAGCTTGCAATGGCAGGGGGATGTGGCGGCCTTCGGCGAGGAGGTTATCACTTTCACGGTGCTGGTGGATGAGGACTATCGCGGGCCGATCAGCAACACGGCCATCATCACCCATCCTGAGCTGCTGGCTCCGGTCGAGGTCGACGCGGTGGCCTACGCCGCCGATGAGCCGGTGCTGGAGATCACGAAGGATGCGCCGGCCTCGGTCAAGGTCGGTGAGGCGATTGACTACGTAATCACCATGAAGAATCACGGCGAGCAGGCGACGGACTTGGTCATCACCGACACGATCCCGGCCAATACCACACTCCTGACCGACACCATCTCCGCGTCCGGCGAGTGGATCAAGACTGAGAACCTCGTGCGGTGGGAGATTTCGGCGTTGGCGATGTCCTCGCAGAAGAAGGTTCAGTTCAGTGTGGAGGCGACGCAGGATGGCACCGTCGTCAACGAGGCCTACGGCGTGACCTGCGCCGAGGGCGTCAGCGACGTCGGCCCGGCGGTCTCCACGCGGGTTGGTGCGGGCCGGCGCTACGTCTATCTGCCGCTCGTCGTCCGTAATCAATGAGGCTTGCAGAATATACGCACAGTTTAAGTTGGATGTTGCACCAGAAGCCCCGCAGCGCATCGCGGGGCTTCTGGTGTTTGGAGCTTTCCCATTCTCGCTCCAAGGGGATCGATAGATCCCGTTTTGCTTGCACAAGCTGAAAATACGTTCAAAATATGTCTAAAAGGCACGGATTTGGCAATCAGTTTGGAGCGAATAGGATGTAATTACAAAGGCTCATATAGGGAATTGGGTGAAAGATTGGGGATGAATTTGCCGGGGGGGCG
>CAZCAI010000127.1:0-14758 GCA_964496595.1 uncultured Anaerolineales bacterium | reverse complement strand
TTATCTTCAGTGCAGAAGGACAGGCCATCGTCGCCGATGAAGGCTACATCCCAATTGAATAGTTAGCCAAATTCTGTACAATTAAGGCGGGACGGGGTTGGCCCTGTCCCGCCTTTTGGAAATTATGGGTCTTTTGGATTTTGCCGGGCAATCCCCTCATTAGCCCTAAAAGCAGTCAAGAATTGCGTGTCGGTGGGGATCACAGACCTTTTTCGCATCGTTACTGGATTGTGGGTGGGGGGGCGCAATAGCGCTTGACGATTGCATCCGGCGAATTCCTGAAGAGCCGAAATTATGCAAGCGAAGCAACTAGTGGATAAGGATGTGTTATGAAACTAACTTACCTGGTAGATCAATCTATCAAATACATTTTGCTTGTCTGTGCCTTACTCTCTGTTTTTATCCTCTTCCTCATCGCCATCTTCACCTTGCGCGAAGGCTTAGAGGCCTTCCAAACCATTGGGGTGGGAAAAATGTTGGGCGGCACGGTCTGGCGACCGGGTCAAGAACAGTACGGCATCTTAGCAATGATCTTAGGCTCGGTGCTGGTAACGATCGGCGCTATCGTGATCGGCGTGCCCTTCGCGCTGGGATGTGCCATCTTCCTGGCGGAAGTGGCGCCGGATAATGTCCACGCCGTCGTGCGCCCGGCCATCGAGTTACTGGCCGGCATCCCCTCCGTGGTCTACGGCCTGGTGGGGATGGTCGTCTTGGTTCCGATGGTGCGCCAAATCCCGGCGCCGGGTAACTCCGGCTACGGCCTGCTCTCGGCCTCAATTGTGTTGGCCGTGATGATCTTGCCGACCATCACTAACATCGCCGAGGACGCCATCCGCGCGGTGCCGAGATCCTATCGAGAGGGCGCTTTCGCGCTGGGGAGCACGCACTGGCAAACGATCACCGGCGTGATCCTCCCCGCCGCCCGCTCCGGCATCATCGCGGGCATCATCTTAGGCGTTGGGCGTGCGCTGGGTGAGACGATGGCGATGATCATGGTCATCGGGAACTCGGTTGTCCTACCCAAGCCGCTCAACGACAATCCGCTGACCCTCTTCCTGCGCCAGGCCCGCACATTGACCGGCAACATCGCCGTGGAAATCGGCTACGCGACGGGCGTGCATGAAAGCGCTCTGTTTGCGACCGGGGTGATTTTGTTTATACTCATTATGCTGGTTAATATCACCGCCCGCATCCTGATGAAGGAGCGGCAAGCATGAGCACGGGGCGAGAGAGTGCTACGATCAACACAACGCAAGAAACCGCCTGGCAACAGACCCCATCGGAAGCCAAGGCTCACCTGGCCAAACGCCATTTGACGGAAAAAATTGCCTTTGGTGTGCTGTGGGCCACCGGCGCCATCGCCGTTCTCGTGCTGATTGCGGTCGTCGGGTACGTGCTCTTGGAGGGCGCGCAGGTCGTCAACTGGGACTTCTTGACCACTCGTCCCAAAGGCGGGCTTTCCGGCGAGGGGGGGATGTCCACCACCATCGTGACCACCATCTACCTGGTGGGATTGACCATCCTCATCGCCGCGCCGTTGGGCGTCGGCGCCGGCGTTTATCTGGTGGAATACGCCGGCGAGATGCAGGGAACCAGCGGATGGCAAGCCCACCTCATCTCCGTGATCCGGTTCGGCGTGGAGACGCTGGCCGGCGTCCCCTCGATTATCTTCGGCCTGTTCGGCTACGCCCTCTTCGTCACGACGATGAAGTTCGGCTTTTCGATGATCGCCGCCGCGCTCTCCGGCGCTTGCCTGGTGCTGCCGGTCATCATCCGCACGACCGAGGAGGCGCTGCTGACCGTGCCCCGCCCCTATCGCGAGGGCAGCCTGGCGCTGGGCGCGACGCAATGGCAGACGAATTGGCGCGTGGTGCTCCCCGCCGCGCTGCCCGGCATCATCACGGGCGTCGTATTGAGCGTCGGGCGCATCGTCAGCGAGACCGCCGTCTTCTACGTCACCCTGGGCGGCAGCTACTATATGCCCCCCTCGCCCATCCTGCATCCCAGGGAGTTCTTAACCTCCGGCGGGCGCACGATGGCGCTCCATCTTTATTATCTGGCCAACGACACCGCCGCCTTCGATAAAGCGATGGGCACCGGCGCCGTGTTGGTCGTTTCCATTATATTGATCAATCTGGCTATCAACTATCTATCCCACCGGTTGAACCAGAGTATGAGAGGTAACGTATGACAAATTCCAAAGTAGAACTTGAGACGAAAAATTTCAGCCTTTATTACGACAACTTCCAAGCGCTCGATTCAATCTCCCTCCAAATTCCAATCAACCAAATCACCGCCATCATCGGCCCGTCGGGATGCGGGAAAAGCACCTTCCTGCGCGCCTTCAATCGGATGAACGATCTCATCCCCGGCGTGCGCACACGGGGAGAGATAGCAATGAGCGGGGAAAATATCTTCAATATGGATGTCGTCTCACTGCGACGCCGCGTCGGAATGGTCTTCCAACGTCCCAACCCCTTCCCCAAATCGATCTACGACAATGTCACCTATGGGCCGCGCGTCAACGGGCTGCGCGACCGCGATAAGCTCAACGAAATCGCGGAGCGAAGCTTGCGCGGGGCCGCGCTCTGGGACGAGGTGAAGGACGATCTGGGTAAATCAGGGCTGGCGCTTTCCGGCGGACAACAACAACGGCTCTGCATCGCCCGCGCTCTGGCTGTGGAGCCGGACGTCATCCTGATGGATGAGCCAGCCTCGGCATTAGACCCCATCGCCACGCTGCGCATCGAGGAGTTAATCCGTGAACTGAAAGAAAATTACACCATCGTCATCGTGACTCACAACATGCAGCAGGCCGCACGCGTCTCCGACTACACCGCCTTCTTCTACACCGATGAGAGCCGCACCGGCATCTTAGTCGAATTTGATAACACCAAGAAGATCTTCACCAATCCCGGCCACCAACGCACGGAGGATTACATCACCGGGAGGTTTGGATGAACCACTCACAAGATGAACGACGCAACGTGCTGATCCTGTGCACCGGCAACTCGGCGCGCAGTCAAATGTCCGAGGGGCTGATCAATCACCTGTTGGGCGATCAATGGACGGCCTACTCCGCCGGCACCCAGCCATCGGGGTACGTCCACCCGCAAGCCATCGCGGTGCTGGAGGAATTGGGCATCGATATCTCTGATCAAACCTCCAAATCCGTCGCCGAGTTCCGCCATGCCAAATTTGACTTAGTCATCACCGTCTGCGATAATGCAGCTAAGAATTGCCCCACATGGCTGGGCGACGGTGAGGTCAAACACATCGGCTTCCCCGATCCGGCGGCGGTCGAAGGTACACCGGAAGAAAAACGGGCCGCGTTTCGCGTAATTCGCGACGCCATCCGCAGGCGCGTCGTGACCTATGTAGAAAGTTGGCAACCAGATGAAGAAGAAGCTCCATCTGATCTACAATTCACTATGGCGGAAACAATGAAGGGAGCAGAGTAATGCAAGTTAAACCCCGCGAGACATTGGATCGAGAGCTGCAAAGCCTCAAAGATGAAGTTCTGAAGTTGGGCAGCATGGTTGAAGATGCGCTGATGACATCCGTCGATCTGCTCAAACAGCGTGATTTGGAAGGATCACGGCAACTCATCAAGCGCGACAAGCGGATCAACGAATTGCGCTTCACCATTGAGGATCACGCGATGGCGGTGATTGCCCTCCATCAGCCGATGGCGCGCGATGCGCGCATCTTAGGCGCGGTGATGGAAATCAGCACAGAATTGGAGCGCATCGGCGATTACGCCAAGGGCATTGCCAAGGTCAACATCCTCATCGGGGATCAGCCTCTGCTGAAGCCCCTCATCGACGTCCCGCAGATGGCGGAGAAAGCCCGCTCGATGCTCCACCGGGCGTTAGACGCCTTCGTGCGCCTGGATACCGAGGCCGCTTACGAGATCCCCAAGTTGGATGATGAGGTGGACGGCCTCTATAACCAGGTCTATCGCGAGCTGATGACCTACATCCTGGCCGATCCCAGTTGCCTGGAGCAGGCCAACTATCTTTTGTGGGTCGCGCACAACCTGGAGCGCGCGGCGGATCGCGTCGCCAACGTCTGCGAGCGCATCATCTACACGGCCACGGGCGAGCTAACCGAACTCACGTGATATAATAAGGCTGGCTCTTCAGGAATTCGCCGGGTGCAATCGCACTATCCCCATCCACAACCCAGTAACGACGCAAAAAAGGTCTGTAATCCCCACAAACACGCAATTCTTGGCTGCTTGTAGGGCGACTGAGGAGGTTGCCCGGCAAAATCCAAAAGACCCATAAGGCTCAACACATCTCAACCCAACCCGCAAGGCTCAGACGCGCCTTGCGGGTTTGCTTTTTGCCATATTTATGCGAGAATACAAAGTATAATTATGGTTAGAGTACACTTCATCAAGCACACATAAGGAGCCTGGACATGAATATCAAACGCCCAACCGGGATCAAAGCATTCACCATCGTCGTCATCGGACAGATTATCTCACTGCTGGGCAGCCAGATGACAACCTTTGCGGTCGGGCTGTGGGCGTGGGAAGAGACCGGGCAAGCGACCGCGCTCTCTCTGACGACCCTCTTTGGATTCGCGCCGACGATTTTCCTGGGCCCCATCGCCGGCGCCCTGGTCGACCGCTGGAATCGCAAGCTGGTGATGATGCTCAGCGACATCGCAGCGGCGATCTCCACACTGATTCTGCTATTACTCTTCTGGAACGGCCACCTCGCGATCTGGCACCTCTACATCGCCAATGCCTTCAACGGGATGTTCTCCGCATTCCAGTTCCCCGCCTACTCCGCCGCGATCACGACGATAGTTTCCAAGCGCCACTACGCGCGCGCCAACGGCATGATGTGGCTAACCGGCCCGACCTCGAACATCTTCGGGCCGATTTTGGCCGCCACCCTCATCCACGTCATCGGCATCGACGGCGTGATGCTCGTCGACATCATCACCTGCTTAGCCGCCGTTGGGTCCCTCCTCTTCATCCTGATTCCGGAGCCGAAAACCTCCGCCGCCGGACACGAGGGGCAGGGCAACCTCTGGCAAGAAATCTGCTACGGCTTTAAGTACATCTTCGAACGGCCCAGCCTGCTGGGCATCCAGTTGGTCTTCTTCTCCAAGAACCTCTTCAGCTACCCGATCATGGTCGTGCTGCTTTCGCCGATGATCTTAGCGCGCACGGGCAACAACGAACTGCTGCTTGGCTCCGTGATGTCCATCGGCGCAGTCGGCGGCCTGGTGGGCGGGATAATACTCAGCGTGTGGGGCGGCCCGCGCCGTCGCATCCACGGCGTACTGCTGGGCCTGGCCGCACTGCGCATCTTCGGGCAAGGCCTCCTGGGATTAGGGAACTCACTGCCCATCTGGGCCGCCGCCTATTTCATCGTCTCCTTCTTCCTGCCCATCGTCAACGGCGCGAACCAGGCCATCTGGCAGGCCAAGGTTCCGCCCGACGTGCAGGGGCGCGTCTTCTCTACCCGGCGCTTGATCGCCCAATTCCCCACCTCGTTCGCGATGATCTGGATCGGGCCGGTGGCCGACGCCTTCTTCGAGCCGGCGATGATGCCCGATGGCGCGCTGGCGCCCATCTTCGGCGGCCTCATCGGAACCGGGCCAGGCGCGGGCATGGCATTGATGATGTTCTTAGGCGGGATCATCGGCGCGCTGCTGGCGCTGGCCGGCTACCTCAACCCGATGGTCCGCAACGCCGAGGACATCCTCCCCGATCACGATTTCGCCTCCGGCCGGCCGGCCACCTCCCCACCCGCCGAGCAGTCCCCCGGCCAGATGAAACAATCGGCGCCGGCGTGAGGGCCACTGCGAAACAGCGCCCATAGGACTTTCCCATTCTCGCTCCCAGGGGATCGCCAGATCCCCGTCTTTCTTGCGCAAGCTAAGAATACGTTCAAAATATACTCAAGAGGCACGGATTTAACAATCCGCTTAGAGCGAATGGGTTGTAACTACAAAACAGGAAAACCCTACAGCGCCTGAACTCTAGCTTGCCAATCTATCGAAGTACGGTATAATGCGGAGTGTTCGGGGCGTAGCGCAGCTTGGTTTAGCGCGCACGGTTCGGGTCCGTGAGGTCCGCGGTTCAAATCCGCGCGCCCCGACCATCTTTTGAGCGCATGGAGGATTTCTCTTCCATGCGCTCATTGCTTTTTAGGCCCCGTCACAATTCAAAAATCCAAACAGAAAAACCTAAAGGATGGGCAACTATGTCCTCTGTAGATGTTCACTTCAAGCGGATTACGGCGGCGACCGTGCGGGACGTATGTCGGCTCAGCGCTTCACTGCCGGCTCCACAACGCGAGATGGTGACGGATAACGCCGTTTCCATCGCCCAAGCCCATTTCTCTGAGCAGGCCTGGCTGCGCGCCATCTATGCCGATGACCAACTCGTGGGCTTCATCATGCTGCATTTCGGCTCCGACTACGACGACGGCATCGACTGCCCCGGCGTCTTCCTCTGGCGGCTGATGATCGCGAAGGAATTCCAGGGTCGCGGCTACGGCGCTCAAGCAATAGCGCTGTTGATCGCCCATCTGCGTGCGCTGGGCATCCCAGAACTGTACACGAGCTGCGGGATAGGCGAGGCAAGTCCACTCGGCTTCTACGAGCGCCTGGGCTTCGAGAAAACCGGGGAATACTACGGGGACGAGCCTGAACTGGTGCTCAAGCTGCGCTGATGTCAATGGTTGAATGTGTCACCCTTGCCGGACACAAGAAAATGGTTCAGCGGGGGAACTTAATTCTACGCCCCGCCGCCTACGCCATCATCGTGCGCGACGCCAACGTGCTGCTGATGAAGCTCCGCCACACGGGCAAATACCATCCGCCGGGCGGGGGCGTCGAGGCGGGCGAGAGGATCAAAGACGCGCTGAAGCGGGAACTTCGAGAGGAGACCGGCCTTAAGGTGCGAATCGAGAGACTCGCGCGGTTCGAGGAGCTATTTTTCTACTACGATCCCTCGGAGACAGCCTACCACGGATTGCACTTCTACTACGTGTGCAGCCCGGTGACGCTGGAGTTGCTGAGCGATGCCCAAGTGCAGGATGATGCAGCGGTCGCACCGCGCTGGGCGCCCATTGCAGGCTTGCAAGCCGAGGATTTCCAGGCCCACGGCGACGTCGTCGTTGACCTTTGCCAAGAGATCGTCGCGTAATCCGGCGGATATGACGCTTGATCGCCGGAAAAGGCGGCTTGCGATGCCTGCGCCTGCGGATGAATCGCAGGCTAAAAGCTGAAGTCGGCTAAAGACCGACTGAAGGAAAGAACCAGCGTAAAAATCGAGTCAACTTTAGTTGACTTACGCTTAGTAGCCGGGGATTTCAATCCTCGGCGCTGTGCGGGATGCGTTCCGGGAGCAGCTATCGCTCCTCACGCCAATGCACTTCCCCTACCGATCCGAGCCGATCGCTCGGAATCGAAGCTCCAACACCACATCCGTGCGCAAACGCAGATCGTAGATCACCTGGCCCTCCGTCATCTGCGTCGGCGGCGGCGAACTCTCCAGCACCGTCGCCTGTCGCGGCAACAGCAGAGTGATGCGGGCCGGCGTCGGCTCTTTTCCCCCCTGGCGCTGAAGATAGAGACGATAATACCACACATCGCCATCCTCCTCCTGCGCCATCACCTCCGAGGGCAGGCTATAGGTAAAGCGCGCCTCGTGCCGCCGCCCCGGATGGAGCACGAAGAAAGTCCCAAAGACCGTCTTGCCCGACTCCTGCGGGATGATCTCCGGCTCCCCGGCGCGACTCTTGCCGCTGGTCAACATCCGTCCCGGCACCGGATGCGTGGTCGCGCTCGATAGACGGCTGCCCTCCGGCACATACGCGCGCGCGTAGTTCCAGTGACACTGCTCCATCCGATGATCGTAGGTGTAATTCTGAGGCTTCTCAAAGTGATAGCAATAGCCCTCCTGCTGCGGGCCGAGATGCTGATATTGCAGCGCTAAAGTCGCCTTGGGATGGCGGGGCAACTTTAGATCCACCGTGTAGGATAGGCTCTCTGCGATGTAGGGATTGACCTTGTTGTAGCCCAAATTCGCATCGACCGCCATCAGATAATCGCCCGGCCCGTGATGAAGCGCGCCATCCCATCCCGTCTGACGCAAGATCTCCACCGCCTGGCCGTCATCGCGCACATAAATAAAGAGATCGCGCTCCTCGAGCACGCGCAGGGTCGCCAGGCCCAACTCCAGGGGATCGATCTTCTCCGGCGAACGCTGCATCGTCTCGATGGCGGCGGCCAAGACGCGCGCCAGGAAATCCTTGTGGGCGCGATCCCACTGCGAGCGCGGATCGACCTCGTACTGCGCCCGCGACGCCCGCATCGCCGCGATGAGATTCGCCTGCGTGATCGGCACGTCGTAGCCCTCCACCTCCAGCGGCGGGAAAGCCGCGATCAACTGCTCCGCCCCGCGTTGATTGAGCGCCAGCACGCCATCGATCTCGCCGACGTAATAGGGCGGCCGATAGAGCGCCAGCGCCACCTGCGCGGCGGTCGGGAAGTCGGGACTCCAATTCGCATCCCGAAAGCCCCAGAGATCCAAGTCCATAATCTCGCGCAGGGGCAGCGGCGGATCAGGATAAGGCAGAGAGAAATCGTCCACCTGTCCGCTGTTCTCGAAAGCCACGCGGATGACCCGGCCATCCTGCACCGTGACCTGGGCCACGGCGGTGATGAAGCCGCCCGTGGGGCGCAACTCATCCTCGTTTTGGATGAGGACGAGGTAGGTGCGCTTCTCCGACGCGCCCAACAGCGTGGGGAGCAGCCGGGCGCTCTGCATCCCATCCGAGAGCAGCGGCAGCACCTCATCTAGGCGCTCGACCCCGTGCGCGACGCGCGGGACGAGCCGCGTCACGTCGATCTCCTGGCGCGACCGCTCTACGCGCGCCAACAGCTCGTGCGCCTGCGCTACCTGCGGCTGCGAGGCCTCCAAGGCCGCCGCCGTCGCCTCGCCCATGCCGCGCCCTCTGTTTTCCAGCACGGGATCAAAGGCCTCCAGCGCCAATGCCGCCGCTTGCGTCAGATCCAGGCCCATCTGCAACAGATGCGGCGCCGCCGCGATGGTCTCGCCGTAGCGCGGCGCCCAGCGCAGGTGCGGGGCCAACCCCAGCGCGAAGGAGAACTCGGCGCGAACGCCGCGCAAATCGGCGTGGGTGTTCTGGAGTAGCTCTTCGGGGCGCCACGGGGCGACAGCCGCCGGCCCCTCCGCCGCCAACGTCTGCAACGCCGCAACATCCGCCCGCATCACATTGGCCCAGCGCCGCGCTCGTGAGAGCCAGAGCACGCCGCTGACCACGATCACCAGCAGATCCAGCGCCAGGAAAAGACGCCAGACCGTCTTACGTCGTCGCAAGTTCACGGCTGATTCCCCCCTGTCGGTTGTGCGTCCTGCCCCTGAAGTTGCTGCAATTGCGCGCGGAGACCCGATTGGTGGGGCGCCATCGCGATGGCGCGCGTCAGCAAACGCCGGGCCGCAGCAGTATCCTGCCAACTCAGATAGACGGTCGCCAAGTTGCCGTACGCGCGGGCATAGAGTGGGTCCCACGTCAGGGCGGAATGGAAGAGCTGCCCCGCCTGCACCATGCGCTCTAAGCGCGCCTCCGACGACACATCGGCGGCCCGCCGCGCGCGATTGAGCGCCCGCTCGCCCCGAGCATTGTAGACCCTCGCGATCAGCAGCGGATGGAAGGGCCACAGCAGCAACAGGATCAAGCCGGCCAGGAACAGGCTGTGGCCGGCGATGATCCAGCGGTTGTGATGTGAGGTCGGTGCTTTGTCGTGTGGGTTCATGTTACTCCAAAGTGTTCGCAGATCGATTAATCAAACTCGCCGGGCAGTGAAATGTTCCAGGCTTGTAGTAGGCGATTTATCGCCGTTACAAAAGCCTCGACGGCGCTGATGAAGATTAAGACAATAATCCGTTAACTAGCTACCGGACAGTTTTATGCCCTTATCTCAGCAGATGAAGCAAATGGAGCAGATATATTGTCAGACAAACCAATTTACACGGAGCCTCACAGAGGTTTTCACGGAGATTCGCAGAGAAAATCCTTTCTCCGTGCATCTCTGTGCCTTCTTTGTGATACTTTATGTCCCAATCTACCAAATCTATTGATCCAACTATTGACACATCTGCTGACCAAAAACAGTCTCAGAAAAAGTGTCCGGTGACTAAATCCGTTAATAGAAGAGAAGTTTCGTCGCTTTGCGCCCGCAGATAAATCGCGGGCTAAAAGCTCAAGTCGGCTCGAAGCCGACTGAAATGGTTGATGATTCTCGGCATTGAATCGGCTCCGTAGGCCAACAGATCCATCGATCTGTGGTAAGCCGACTTCAGCTTTAAGACGGGTAGTTCACTGCCCGGCTGCCCGGCGAATCTAGACGGGATTACCGTACGAACCAAGTTCATCGGTGATGTTTCACCATAGTCCGCGGAGGCGGACTTCGTAACCGTGGCCGCGACTTCAGTCGCCGGGCTGATCCAAATCCAAAATACCCAACAGCTCTTACGGCAGTCGAACCTCCTGGCCGGCCTCTAACCCAGAGATGATCTCCGTCTCGACGCCATTGGAAATCCCCAGTTCCACATCCACTTGCCGGAGCGCGCCGTCGGATTCCACCACCTCGACGTAGGCGCGCCCACCGCTCATCATAATCGCCTCATCCGGCACGACCAAGACGTCCTCCTGCGCGCGGGTGATGATCACGACATCGGCGCCCATCCGAATGCTGGTGGGCACCTCCTGCCCCTCGTCGAAGGTGATCGTCACCTCGTAGGCCTTTCTCCCCTGCCAGATGACGGCCTGGTTGGCGATTTGCAAGATACTTCCCTGATAGACATCGTCCAGATAAGCATCCAGCACCACCTGCGCCGCCTGCCCGACGGCCACGCGGTCGATATCCTGCTCCGGGACGGTGGCGACGACCCACAGCTCCGAAGGATCAGCGATCATTCCCACCGACTCGTAGGGGCCGACTTGATCGCCCGCGCGCTTTTCCACGGAGAGCACGATGCCGGAGAACGGCGCGGTCAACACCGTCCCCTCGAGTTGCCGTTGGGCCTGTTCGTACATCGCCGCCGCACGGCGCTTCTGCAACGCCGAGACCTCGACGCTCAGCGTGTAATTGGACGAAGAGGCCAGGTTCAATTCCGTGTAAGCCGCATTTAACTGCGCCTGCGCCAAATCCTGCGTCGCCTCCGCGCGCTGCCGCGTGTGAGACAAACCGATCTCACACAACTGCCGCGCGGCATCATCCCTGGCGCTGGATATACACGCTGCTCGGTTCTGTTCCGCGTACTCAACGGTCAACTGGCTATCTAACATCGTCTTGTCATATTGGGCCTGCGCGACCGCCGCACTGTTCCGCGCCGCCGAGAGCGACGCCTCGGCGGAGGCCTCCGTTTGTTGTAATTGCAGATCGGCGAGCGCCAACGAGAACTCCCGATCCAGCACCTGCTGCTCCAAATTCGGCGCGTCTATCTCGGCCAACTGTTCGCCCTTCTCGACCTGATCGCCGGGTATCACGTACACCGCCTTCAAAGCGCCGCTCATCGGGAAGACCAAGAGCGCCTCCTGCTTGGCCGTCACGCGCCCGCGCGTCTCGATGGTCTCCCGCACATCACCGCGCACGACGGTATAGGTGCGCTCCGGCTGATCGGGCGCCGGCGTGGCGGGCGGCACAAAGGTCGGTACGAGATCGGCCGCCGGCTGTCGACAGCCGATCAAGGCCAGGGCGGCAAGTATCGATAAAAAGAGTAGCTTCGCCATTTTATTATTCATTAGCGCATCACCGTCCCCGTCCGTTAGATCGACGCTTGCGGGGCCACACCTTGCCGAGCAGGCCATCTAACCAGCCCTGCGCTCCCTCATCCTCGCCGCCATAATAATATTGATAATAGTAGTAATAGCCGTCGCCGCTGGCCGGCACGCGATTGAGCACCGCGCCGAGTACGCGACTCCCCACCTCGCGCAGTCGCTCCATCGCCTGCGCCGCTGCCGGAATCCGCGTCTGGCCGCAATCGAGCACCAGGATCACACCATCGGTCATGTGGGAGAGCACAACCGCGTCCGTGACGGCTAACACGGGCGGACTATCGAAGATCACATAGTCCGCCTGCTCGGTCAAGCGAGCGGCAAAGCGCTGGAAGGTCTGCGAGCCAAGCACCTCCGCCGGATTGGGCGTGCGCTCGCCCGCCGTGAGGATGTGCAAATCCTCAACCCCAGTCGCTTGCAGGAGATCCGGGGGCACAACCGCTTCGTTCTCCCCGCGCTCGCCGGTCACATCCTGCCCCGCGATCAGGCCCTCGCGCAGACCGGGGTACTTCGGCAGATCAAACGCCCGGTGCTGCACGGGATGGCGCAGATCCGAATCCACTAAGATCACGGATTTGCCCGACTGCGCGATGGCGACGGCCAGGTTAGTAGCGACAAAAGATTTGCCATCGGTGGGCATTGGGCTGGTGACCAGCAGCGTGCGCATTGGATGATCCAAGTCGGCGAACTGAATGCTGGTGCGCAATTTGCGGAATGCTTCGGAGATCGCCCCCTGCGGATGCTCGACGGTTACCAATGGCCCCTTATCATCATGCCGGGGCAAGCCGCCCAAGACGTGGATGCCCAACGCGCGCCTGGCGTCCAACGGCGTCTTGATCGTATCATCTAAATATTCCAACAGGAACGCGACACCGGCGCCGATCATCAAGCCGGTGACGGCGGCCAAGCCGGTAGTTTGCAAGACCTCTGGCCCGACGGGTTCTCCTGGCAACTCAGCAGGTTCAAAGATATCGATGCGGGTCGTGTAGCGCGCCATCGCTAACCGGAATTCCTCCGCGCTCTGCAGGAAAATCATCAGGCGCGTCTGTTGATTGGTGCGCTGGCTTTCTAATCGAGCCAACTCCAACCTGGCGAATTCCGGCAACTCGCTCTGATCTCCTAACGCGGCGATGGCCTTTTGCGTCTCTTCGATATCGGCTTCTAAGGCCGCAACCTGACTTTCCAATTCCGAGAGGCGCGCCTGGTAACGCGCCTCTTGTGATTCTGTCTCCCGTTCGATGAAGACCTGCGCCACCATATCGACAAGCGCCTTCACAAAGATCGGATCGTGGCCTTCGGCGGTGATGTTGATAAGCCGGGTATCGGCCACCTGCGAGACCGTGAGCATCTCCTCGATTTTACCAACGCTCATTTGCACGCCCAGGCGGGTCTTGACCTCCTGCAACAGCCCCGTTGATTGGATCTGCACGACGTAGGTGCTCGCGATGGCCTCGCTGCTTTGGATCACCCGCGTGGGATCGTCGCGCGGATCCCCACCCCGGTCGATTTGCAACGTCGCCGTGGCGCGATAGACCAGCGGCGCGGTGCTGCTGACGTAGTAGGCCGTGCCTGTCGCCAACAGCGTGGTCAACGCCAACAGCCACCACCATTTTCGAACGATAGCGAAGTATTGTCTAAGTTCCATAATCTATGTGTGATTCTCCTCAACCATTATTAGCCCGGTGACTAAAGTCACGGGCCACACTTACGAAGTCACCCTTCGGCGACTATGAACCAACCTGCGAAGGCCAGTTTAGCAGTCGTGGCCGTGATTTCAGTCGTCGGACTTCTACACTATAACCTATTGCCTGGCGATTCAAATCGCGGCAACAGCTACAAAGTCGGCCTTCGCCGACTATTTTACAGATTTATCTCCCTCTGGCATCATCGTTCGTTCCCACGCTTCCCAAGTAGTTCCCGCCGCGTGATGTTCTCTCTGCTTCTCAATATAGGCCTGGACCCTAGGCGCTTCATCTTTCCGTAAGGTAAACGCTCCATACGATCCCTGCCATTTGAAGAACTCGCCTGGCATGATCTTGTGCGTCACCAGATGAGAGGATGCTCCCTTGATTTCCTTCACTAGCGTAGCCACGGTTACCGTTGTGGGAAAACGTACCAGTAGATGGACATGGTCTTCGATGCCCCCGATGGCCAGCGGCACGCACTTATGCGCCCGACATTTTTTAGCAACAGCAGCATAAATCTGCGGCTGGATCGTATCATCGATCAACGGCAAACGATCCCACGTCGCCCATACCAGATGTAGGTACAACTGAGTATAAGGAGCGCGCATAAGGTTTCTCCATTCAAGTCCGCGTAGGCGGACTTCGTAATTGTTGCCGCGACTTTAGTCGCCGGGCCTCTTCTTCTGAAGTGCCCTTCGCCGACTACGGACTAACCTGCGTAGGCAGGTTTCGTAACCGTTGCCGCGACTTCAGTCGCCGGGCCTTTTCCTCTCCTATTACCGGATTATTTTCTCAATCTCCATCAGTCGCCGGGCATCTCAACGCCCCCCGCGATAAAAAACCACCCAAATCCCGCCCAGCGCCAGAACGATCCCCACAAGATCATACCCGATATCGACCAAAGTGCACGTGCGACCGGGAACGAAGCTCTGGTGCAGTTCATCGAAGAGGGCGTAAGTCAGCGCCAGACCAAAAGCGTAGGCCAACGTCCGTCTGGGGGACTTCTCTTTATCATTACGCGAAGCCAATGCTCCAACAAGCAGCGCAGTCAATCCCGCGTACTCCCCGATGTGGAGCGCGCGCCCGATGAGGCCGCTATGGGCCGAGCGCGCCACCGCGCCCAACGGGTTGGAGCGGCCGGAGTAGATGAAGATGCCGCCCGCCCAGAGGAGCACCAGGCCCCAGCGGAGGCTCGCATCTAACAGAGTCGGGATTTCAGGCGGATCGAATCGCGACATC
>CAZCAI010000126.1:13012-14947 GCA_964496595.1 uncultured Anaerolineales bacterium | reverse complement strand
TGAATCGCAGGCTAAAAGCTGAAGTCGGCTGAAGACCGACTGTAAGTAACCCGCGGAGAAATAGAGTCAACTGAAGTTGACTTGCGCTTAGTAGCCGGGGATTTTAATCCTCGGCGAGGTGCGCGGCAATACGCTTTCCGACAATCAGCCGTCGCTCCCTCAGAGACCCAAGGTACCTCAAATCAACACGCAACTTTGACTTGCAATAGCAATAGTCTATACTATATTTGTAATCAGCCGAGGAGGTAACGATGTCAAACTCCAACAGTGTTGCGGAGGATCGTCTGACACTGGCTAAACGCAAGATCGCAACATTCGAGCGAAAATACAACACAACGTTCGAACTTCTCCAAGAGGCTGGTCTACCCGATGATGCCAGCCTAAAGATGCACGAGGATTTTATCGAGTGGGCCGGCTGGCAACGAACCTACGAAGAAGCCCTCATCGCGCGGGGATGGAAGTCCCCGCGCTAAAAGAACAAAGCCCTTTGGGCTAATACTCCGAGCCTCCGAAGGAGGCTTTGCCCTTTTAGCCCGGATGTTTACGTCCGGGCGATAGAAGGCACATACCCAGTCTTATTTACCGGATTTTTCGTTACCCCAACCAACCTTGCCAAATCTCTCCTCTGCGATAATATACCCCCTGTGAGAAATCAACCCAATCGACGAAAGTTCTGGATAGGGATCACGGGCCTGCTGCTGCTCACGTTTGCGCTGCGAGTCGCGGGGCTGACGGTCATGCCGCCGGGCCTGACGCACGACGAGGCCAGCAACGGCTACGATAGCGCCGCGATTCTGCGCGGCGTGCATCGCCTCTATTTCCCCGTCGGCTACGGCCACGAGCCGCTGTACAACTACTCGGTCGCGGCGCTCACGCTCCTGCTGGGCCAGAGCATCTTCACGCTGCGGTTGACGACGGTGCTGTGGAGCCTGGTCACCTGGGTACTGACGGTCGTCCTGGCGCGGCGCTGGTGGGGCCGACGCGCGGCGCTCTTCGCGGGCGCGGCGCTGGCCGTGAGCTTCTGGGCGCAGATGATGGGCCGGGTCGGGCTGCGCGCGCCCACGCTCCCGGCGCTGTTAGTCGCCTCGGCGATAGCGTATGATCACGCGATGCGGGGCCGGCGCGCCTGGATCGGCTACGGGCTGGCGGGATTGGCGTTGGGCGCGAGCTTCTACACCTACATGGCCAGTCGCGGAATGCCGCTGTTGTACCTCGCTTTGCTGATTGTCCTCGCCGCGCTCAATCGCGCGACGTTGCGATCCATCTGGAAGGGTACCGTCGCCGTCGTGCTCATCGCCGGCCTGACGGGGCTGCCGCTGGCGCTTCACCTCCGCGCCAACCCCGAATTGGAGACGCGCATCGAGCAACTAGGCGGCGCGTTGATGGCGGCGCGGGCGGGCGATTTCGCGCCGCTCTGGGGGAACATCACCGCCTCGCTGCCGATGCTCCTCTGGCGCGCGGACCCGCGCTGGCTCTACAACATCGCCGGGCGTCCGGCGTTGGAGCCGCTGCTGGCGATCCTGTTCTTGATCGGCGTGGGCGTCGCGCTGCGCCGCCTGCGCGATTGGCGCTACGCCTTCGCGCTGCTGTGGCTAGGCGGCGGGTTGGCCCCCGCGTTTTTAGCCCCGGTCGAGTACAACACGCTCCGCGCCATCGGCGCGCTGCCCGCCATCTTCCTACTGATCGCGTTGGGATGCGACACGCTCTGGGAGCAGCTGCGGCGCCGCGTCCCGGCGCTCACGAACGCGCGCATGCTCGCGCTCTGCGGCGTGGGCCTGCTCATCACGGGCGGGGAGATGGCGCACGCTTACTTCGTGCGCTGGGCACAGCATCCGGATGTCCGCGTGATCTATCATCACCACGTCGTCGCGCTGGGCCGCCATTTGGACGCCGCGCCCGCGCAGACGCCGGTTGTGATCAGCAGCATCTATCCCG
>CAZCAI010000126.1:2555-12912 GCA_964496595.1 uncultured Anaerolineales bacterium | reverse complement strand
TACAATCAAGCAGCCCCCCTCCCCATCTCCTATGCTGACACCATCGACCTCGTCGGCTATCAAGTCGCGCCGCCGGTGGCCGCGCCGGGCGACACGGTCGATGTCATCACCGCGTGGGAGGTGCGCGCCCCCCACCCGGAGGCGCTGACGCTCTTCTCGCACCTGATCGACGCGAACAACGAACTGGTCACACAGGTAGATCGGCTAGACGCGCCGGCGTGGCAATGGCAGGCCGGCGACCGCTGCGTGCAGCATCATCGCTACACGCTGCCAGCGGATCTGGCGCCGGGCGATTACGGGTTCGCCGTCGGATTCTATCGCCAGGAGGATTTTGTGCGCCTCCCGCTGGCGCTCCCTATCGATAATTTGACACGCGTGCTGCTCCCCCTCGATGTGACGCACGCGCCGTGAGTGAGGTGCCGAAATGAATCAACCGTTAAAGAGATGGGAACGCATCGGCCTGGTCGCGGTGCTGCTGCTGGCCTGGGGCCTGCGCTGGATGGCGCTGATGGAGGCGCCGCCCGGCTGGCGCGATGACGACCTCATCGAACTCTACACCTTCTCGCAGCGCATCTTGGAGAGCGGCCCGCAGCTCTACTTCGCGGGCGCCTCCGGCCACGAGCCGCTCTATCACACGCTCCGCGCGCTGCTCCTCTCGGTCGCCGGCCTCAATCAAGCCTCGGCGCGGTGGATGGCGGCGACCTTTGGCACATTGAGCGTGCTGCTCACGTGGGCCATCGGGCGGCGGATGTTCACGCGCGCGACGGGCCTGTTGGCCGGGGCGCTGGTCGCACTCTCGTTCTGGGGGCTGATGTACAGCCGCGTCGCCATTCGTCACATCGGCGCGCTGCCATGGATGCTCTGCGCGCTCTATTGGGGATGGCGGTTGCTCCAGGATGAGAGGCCGCCCGCGCGCGAGGGGGTCATCGGATTGGCGCTGGGGACGGCGGGCGCGCTGCTGACCTATTACGCCGGGCGCCTGATGCCGCCGCTGATGCTCGTGGCGCTGCCCTTCGTGGGGACGAAGTCGGCGGCCACGGCCAAATTGGGCCGTCCCTACGTCCAGGCGCTGCTCCAAGATAAAGTGCGCTGGCGGCGGTATCTCATCGGCGTGATGGCGGGCGCGCTGCTGGCCGCGCCGATGTTCTGGGCGGCGATGCGCGTGCCGGGCGGGGATGCGCGGGTGAGCGAGGTGGCCGTCCCCATCACCGCGCTGCTGGAGGGCGATGTCGGGCCGCTCATCGAGACGATGTGGACGACGCTGGGGATGTTCCACGCCAAAGGCGACCCCGAATGGCTCTACAATATCCGAGAACGTCCGGTCTTCGGGCTGGCGGGCGCGCTGGTGTTCTACTCAGGCGTGGCGACGCGCCTCTGGCACTGGGATCAGCCCACCGCGCGGATGCTGCTTCTGTGGTTCGGTGTGGGGATCGCGCCGGCGTTCATCAGCCTGCCGCCATCGAGCTACGGGCACACGATTCTGGCCCTGCCCGCCGTTTATCTTTTGCTGAGCATGCCGATGAAGGCGGCGGCCCGGCGCTGGGCGCAAGCGGCGCTCCCCGTGGCGCTGCTGACGCTGGGGCTGGTAGCGATGCGCGATCTGCCGGATTACTTCGTGCGCTGGCCGCAGCATTCGATGGTGCGGTTTCTCTATCGCGCCGATTATCGCGCGCTGGCCGAGTACGTCGACGCGCATCCAGAAATGGGCGATGTGAGCGTCGGCAGCTTCTTGGCGGGGCCGTGGGATAAGGCGGCCTTTCAAACCGACATCCGACGTCCAGATGTTTCGGCGCGCTGGATGCATCCGGCGCGGGCGCTGGCGACCAACGGCGGCGCGATGCGCTTCTACACGCAGGAGGAGATCGACCCGCATCCAGCAGCAGCGGCGCTGCTGAGCGAGGTCATCGCAGCGCCGGAGGGGATGTTAGGCTATCGCGTCACGCTGCCCGCGCCACCCGCCGACGCGCTGACGCGCGATATCGAGGCGAGGCGACTGGCAGATCAGCCCTACGGCGACGCGCTGGTCTTGGACGCCGTGAGGTGGTCGGATACGCCGACGCCCGGCGCTACCATCCAGGCGACGGTGTGGTGGCGGGTCATCGCGCCGCTGCCGCTCCCGGAAGAGCAATGGCATCCCCATCCGCCGCCGCCGGACGTCTATAACGGGCCGCGCCTCAAGGTGTTCGCACATCTAATGGGGGCGGATGGCGCACTGGTCGCCATCGACGATGGGCTGTGGGTGGATCCGTACAGTTTGGAGGTGGGGGATCAATTCGTGCAGTGGCATCGCTTCACGATGCTGGGGGGCGCGGCGGAGGAGCCGCTCACCCTGGCGCTGGGCCTCTACGATCCGCTGACGGGCGAGCGGTGGGTGATTCCCGCGACGGGGGCGGATCGGTTGGTGGTGGCGGTGGAGTAACGGCTCGGCCAGAGGCCGGTCACAACGGAGAACGTATTTCGTATTCCGTACTTCGTAATGAACTAGTTATGAGATTCGATTGGTAGGTGTGCAAGGTATACATAACTAAGGTAGTTCCAAAATTTAAAACCTCCCAAACCTGAAGCCTTTTCCTCGAAAAACGGTTTGTTTTTGGGAGGTTTATTTTCTTGGAACGGCCTAATTACGCAATACGCTTTACGGAATATCCGTGATGCTCGACGGCACTCCGCTTCGCTTCGTGCCTGACTACAAGCTAAAATCCCAGGCGGAGCAGGAGGGGCGGGCCTAAGATTAGCAGGCCGACGATAACAGAGATCAACGCGACGATGAGGACGGCGCCGGCCATCAGATCTTTGACGAGCTTCGCCAGGGGATGATACTCAGGGCTGGTCAAATCGACGAGGGCCTCGGCGGCGGTGTTGATCATCTCGGCGGTGAGCACCAGGCCGATGATGAGGGCCAAGATGGCCCAGGATTGCCGGGGAAGTCGCAGCCACGCCCCCAGGATGATGACCGCGAACGCCGCCGCCAGATGGACGCGAAAGTTGCGCTGCGTTCGAAAGGCATAGAGCAGGCCTTCGCTGGCGAACTGGAAGCCTTCCCAGAAGCTGATGTCGCGTTGGTGAGGCGAATTGTTCATTCGGGCAATGGGATATCAATGCCTAATTGATCGAGCACCGCAGCTTGGGCCGTCCACATCTGGGCTTTCTCCACCGGCGTCGCGTGATCGTAGCCCAGCAGATGCAGCACGCCATGGACGGTGAGCAATTGCAACTCCTCGGTCAAGGCGCCGCCGGCCTCCTCGGCCTGGGCGGCCGCGCGCTCGACGGAGATGACGATATCCCCCAGATAGCGCGGCATGCCAGGCGCGCCCGCGCCAAAGGGGCCGCGCGGGTCGTTGGTGAACGCGATCACGTCCGTAGGCCGGTCGACGCCGCGGAAACGGCGGTTGAGATCGTGCAACGTCGCATCATCCGAGATGACGATGGCCACCTCGCACGGCTCGGCGATCCTGGCGTGATCCAATGTGCTGAGCACCGCCTCGCGGATCGGTTCCGTGGACAGCGCCGCTTTTGCGGCGAGTTGTTCTTCGATTTGAACGTCAATCAGATGTTTCTTGCTCATCAGGCGTATCCTCAGTTTTCTTAGGTTCGGGGTATTTGACGCGCGGATGGAACGCGCCCCGCAACAATTCGATATACGTATCCTTAACCATACGCAACTCGCGCATTGTGATAGGACACTCATCCAGTTGTCCATCCCGTATCCGCTGCTGGAAGATATATTCGACTACCTCTTCCAACTCCTCCGGCGTGGAGGGTTGCCGCGCGCGCGTCGCCGCCTCGGAACTGTCGGCCAACATCAGCAGCAGCGTCTCCCGGCGTTGAGGCAGTGGGCCGGGATAGTGAAATTGCGATTCATCCACCAGGCCTTCCTCGTCCCCGGCGGCCTCGACCGCCTTCTGATAGAAGAAGCTGATTTTGGCGGCGCCGTGATGCTCAGTGATGAAGGCCCGCACTTCCGCCGGCAGGCGATATTGTTTCGCTAATTTCACCCCATCGCGCACGTGCCCCACGATGATTTCGGCGCTGGTGTAGGGATCAAGGCGGTCGTGGGGATTGCTCACGCCCTGCTGATTTTCAGAAAAGAAGTAGGGGCGGGTCAATTTGCCAATGTCGTGATAATAAGCGCCCACCCGTGTAAGCAGGGAGTTGGCGCCGATGCGATCCGCGGCCTGCTCCGCAAGGCTCGCGACCATCATCACGTGATTAAACGTCCCCGGTACCTCACGCAGCAAGCGCTGAAGCAGCGGGTGATTGGGGCGACTCAATTCCATCAGCCGGAAGCTGGTGGTCAGATCAAAGAGCGGCGCGAGTAGGAAGAGGCCGCCGACGGTCAAGCCGCCCGCGATGATGCCGCTCCCCACGCAGACGCCGGCCTGGATCATAACATTCAGCGGGTCCGTGCTCAAATCTCTGGATAGAAAGACAATCAATGCGGCCGCCTCCACCAGGCCCGCCAAAATTCCGGAGCGAAAAATAGAGCCGGTATAAGGGTACTTTGGCAGCGTGAGCGCGGCGAAAACGCCGCCCAACGCGATCAACGCGGTAATGTTCAGGGAATGTCCCGCGATCCATCCGCCGATGAGACCAAGGAAGATGGTCAATCCAATTGCCGGCACTGTGCCCACCGTCGCAGTCACCAACATACTTAATGCAGCGCCAGGATAGAGGTAGGGCAACAGATCGCCGGCTGGCAGCAAGACGCGGGCTAACGTCATAAAGAGAGCCAGCAGGAGGAACATCAACAGCTCCAGACGTCCACCATCCAAGACATCCGGCTGCAAGCGGACGAGATATCCGCCCAACACGAGCGTCAAGGTACTGGCGAACAACACCGCGATGCCAATATCCAATTGATTTCGCTGTTCGCCGGTCAGGTCTAGGTCGGTGAAGGCTTCTCTATCCAAGGCGGTGACAACGGCGCCTTCGCGCACAATAATTTCGCCGCTGCGGAAGGTGCGAAAGGCAGGGCCAACCTCCTCACGCGCCACTTCACGGGCTTGCTCGGTAGCCGGTTCATCATAGAAGACGTTGGGCTGAATGAAGCGGGAGACCAATTCCAACACCAGATCCGCCTCATCTTGCGCCAATTCGAAGGGAATTAAGACGGGGATCCACTCGCGCACTTCCGGCAGTTGCGACTCGCGGATTTCTTCTTGGCGCATCACCTGATCCAATAACCGGAGGGATTCCAATTGGACCCGATTCCAGCTTGAGTCCGAGAGATTGAAGATCGCCTCCGCATCACTGCGGGGGAATTCCGCTAATTCGGGCACGGCGATGAGCCACGCGTAACGCTCAGTATCCGAGGCGCGAGGATCTAAGCGCAGCGCGCTGAGGAATGCGAGGACATCCCGCATCCGCTCCAATTGTTGGCGCGCGACCATAACGTCGGGCGAGGTGTAAATCCGCTCGACGTTGCGCGTCGCTTCTTGGCGGACCTGTGCGCTGCGGATATCGCTGACGAAGGTGATATCGCGAGGAGAACGAATATCCCGCGGCGCAACATCCCCCACTTCTAGATCGTAGCCGCTGGGAAGCGCAATGACCAGAATAAAGGCGGTGATAGCAACCAATCCCAGCCCGAACAGGCCCTGAAGCACTATCCAACTTTTAGAAAAACTTTGCGAAATTCTCATTTAATCCAAAGTAAAAGGGAGCCATCTTGTGATTGAAGGCTCCCTCATAGGTATCTCAATTAATAAAAACCTAAATCCAAGGCGTTGACATCCTATTCAGCCAATAGTTGACGGACGATTTGACTTACCACGCGCCCGTCGGCTTTTCCTTTCACACGGGGCATCAGCGCTCCCATAACTTGCCCCATATCGGAGGGAGACGCGGCGCCAGTCTCGGCGATCACCTCTCTGGCCAACTCTACAATCTCCGATTCATCCATCATACGCGGGAGATAAGCTCGCAGAATCTCCAGTTCCGCTTCTTCAGCGGGGATCAAATCCTCGCGGCATGCGTCCCGCATCATCTGAAGCGCCTCTTCGCGACGCTTGACCTCTTTGCGGAGCAACACGACGATTTCGTCATCCGATAAGGGTTCTTTGCGCGTCGCCTCTACGGTCTGGATGGCGGATAGGGCCATCCGCAATACGCTTCTACGTCGCACATCCCGCTGACGCATGGCTTGATGTAAATCCTGTTCGAGCTGCTCTCTAAGCGTCATATCCTCCCCTATTGAGCTATGGGTCAATTGTCGGTTAATACTGTTGCGTACGGTCTTTGAACGACGTTCGCCGACTCTTGCGCAACTTGGCGGATCGCTTGCGCTTTCGGATTACGCTGGGTTGTTCAAAGTAACGTCGCTTGCGAATTTCCGAAAGAATACGGTCGCGCTGCACTTTTTTCTTAAAGCGGCGCAACAGCGCATCAAACGATTCATGATCATCCGCTACCACGTAGGTCACACTCATCCCCCCCTTCGTACTACCGATGCTCAGCACCGGCTTGGAATTATAAACATTGCTGGGAGCAAGGTATATTATAGCAATGAAAGGCCGTTTGTCAAGATTCCATGGACTCGGCGGACTCGGCGGACTCGGCAGATTACGGGGTATGCCCCGACCAATCATAGACGAGGGCTAAGATCCGCCGATCGGGCGCGGTAACGCGATACATATCGCCCGCGGGATAGCGCGATTGGATGCGGGACAATTCGGCGGCGCGCTCCACTACGAGGACGAAGCGGGCCGGCGTGGCAAGCTCGGCGGGCATCTCCCCAGGCATCACATCTATGCCCGGCTGATCGCGGAGCAGGAAGGCCAAGGCGCCGAAATCCCAGTAGAGTTGCGGTGGGCCAAAGAAGTAGGTCATCCCTTCCGGCGGATTCGCCATCGCAAACCGGGCATAGGCCGTCGCGATCTCGGCGGTGGGATTGCCGTACGTCCGGCGCGGCGTGTAGATGCCGAAATAGAAGCCGGTATTCAGGATGATGATGAGCGCGAGCATCACGGCCCCGGCAGCCCACAGGTATTGTCGCCACAGATGGAATATCTCGATTAAGGCTTCGATCCCCCAGGCGACGAACAGGGCTGTCGCCGGCACGAGCAGAAGGCCGCGCTGGCTGCTGGGTGGGTTTTCGGTGAGCGTCCAGGCCATCACCAGCGTGGAGAAAAACCACAGCAAGGTGAGCGTTCGCGAGGGCCATCGCCAGCGCAGCAAAGCGGCCAACATCCCCACGACCATCAACGTCCCGCTCACAAAATCCAACAAAGGCATCTGCGGATAATACCAGAAGGTGGGATCGGGCGTCAAGTGGAAAGCGGAGATTGATTTCCAGAATTGTTGGAGCAGGAGATGAAGGGCGCTCTTCCCTGTGATCTCGATTTCGCGCCGGAGCCAGCCGGAGGCGAAGATGCTCACGGCGTTGTAGCGCTCCGTGAGCGTGCTGGGATGTGCCGCGTACCAAGATAGCAGGGGTAAGACGACGACCAGCCAACCCAGGAAGAGACAGACCAAGTCGCGACGATGGCGGGTCAGAAAGCGCGGGCTGATTACCGCGCGCCACGCGAGGATTATCGCGGCTAAGACGGTCATCCAGCGGGCGCCAAAATAGGCGTACCAGCCGGCGCCCAGTACCATGCCAGCCAAGCCCCACGCGGGCAGCCGCCAGAAATCCGAGCGCGAGCGGTGCATCCCTTGCCATAAGAACCACATCGCCAGCGCGCCGATGAAGGGGTCAATGATTTGGTTGGAGGCCAGGCGGCTGTAGTGGATGTGATAGGAGGCGAAGGCGACCGTCAATGCGACCCACCAGCCCACGCGGCGTCCGCCCAAGCTGCGACCCAGGAGCCACGAAGCGAGCACCGTCAGCACGCCAATGAGGGCTGAGAGCGCTCGCCCTCCGGCGATACCGACGCCAAAGACGCGCATCGCGAGGCCATAGGCGAAGAAGGACATCGTGGGAACGGAAAACCATCCCGTGGCAAAGGGGTTGCCCAGGGGCGGCTGGATAAGTCGCAGGCCGGCGAGCAACTGGGTGCCCTCGTCGCCGCCAAAGTTGGCGGGGATGCGCCCCAATCCGATAATACGGACCGCGCCCGATGTCAGCAACAGACCGCCCAACGCGATCCATTCCCAGCGCGGGAGCGCCGCGCGCACATCGGCGAATGAAAGCTGTCGCAGTGGAGGCAAGAGCAGGGTCGCGGCGAAGGCGCCCACGGCGAGTAGCCACAGGATGAGAGGAAAGGTGAAGTCGGTTGCGGCAGGCTGATCGCGGGTCATCAAGCCAACGGCCAATGAGAGCGCCAGCGCGCCAATCCGTCCCCATGCATGCCAAGATAATGGCATGCAACGGCGCACGCGCCCCATCCCGACACGATGATGCGTCAACGCTCGACGCATCGCTATCAGCAGACCAGTCACCGAGAGGGAAAATAAGAGGGCTGCATCCCAGACATAGCGCTGAAGAGCCAACAAATAGGTCGCTATGAGGAGCAGCCCTAAGGCAAGCGCGGTTAGAAAAGCCATCTGTGAAATTTTAACTCCAAAGAGGTCGGGATATGGTGCGCGCTATCTACCACACAATTGGGCGATCATCTCAGCGGCGCCGCGCGCCCGATGGCGCAACAATCCCAACGGAGCGGCGCCCCGAACGACAACGGCCATCAGCGCGTTATACTCCACACTGAGGGCATAGAGCATATAATCGCTGCCGGCGATGCTCTGTTCAAAGCGGACTTGCTCGCGGCCCAAGACGCGCGCCACCTCGGCTGAGGTGCGCCACCCATGGATGACGGCCCGCGCAATGGATTCGGCTTCTGGCCGCGCCAGTCCGCCGACCCAACTCAGCATCCCACCACCGAAGGTCAGCAGCACGGCATCGGCGCCGATTTCTTGCGCTAAGTTGCCCATCACGCGCTCAATTTCCGCGCGATTCGCTTCAAATGCTTCATACGAAAATCCCTGCTCGTCTCCAGCCGCCATCTCTGCGACATCTTCCAACTCCACATCTTCCATCTCCAGATCTTCCAGCTCTGTAACCGATGCCGGTTCAAGTTCTGGGGCGGGAGCAGGTTCTTTTTGGGCCTCGGGTTCGAGTTCAGGGGACGATGTTTCGGGAGGTACTTCTTCGACAACGGTCTCCACCGGGGCGTTCAGCGCCGCTTCCACACGATCCGGCAACTCCGGGAGGAAGAAGGGCTTGGGTAAGACGCCTTGTACAGAGATGGAAGCCGCCTGGGGCGACAGGTCCTCGCCCATCAGCGGGATCAGCATCACGCGCATATTGGCATCGATCTCGCGGAGCTGCTGAGCCAGGGCAATTGCGGCCGGATCTTCTAACGCCATATCCAAGAGCGCGAGATCGGGCAGGTTTCCACGCGCCGCCTGCAATGCCTCCTCACCACTACCACACAAGGCGACGTTGTATCCCTGCCGCTTCAACTCCTCGGAGAGCAAAGTGGCAAACGCTTGATTCGGATCAACAACTAAAATATACGTCATATTTTTACCTCGATATAGGACTCAATATCTATGATGAACACTCCTCATTCTATAAAGATTAGGAGAAAACGCAAGGCCAGGGTGTAGATAAAGAGAAGCCCCGCGGTTAGCCGCGGGGCTTTGTGATGTGCGAGAATTTTCCTTTAGGGAAGGCGGACAACAAGTGGGAGGTAAATAAGGTTGCCGCCAGCATCGGCGCTCCGAAGTGTGATTTCCTCTGAATCACTCGCTTCATCCCCGTTATCACTCGCCGCATTGAGGTTCGTCGCGGTAAGCGTGATGGGATACGTATCGGCCGCCGATCCAACAAATTCAAATGTGTTGGTAATGCCACCGGTTTGTGTCACCGGATCCATACCTTCGATTTGCCAGATGTATGTGATGGTCGCCGTGGGTAATGGTACGGTGGGCGTGATGGCCGAGACGGAAACTGTAGCCGTGAAAGTGTACGTCACATCGACTTCGCCTTCCGTAGGCCCTGTGATTGCCACACTCAGGACATCCTCTACCGAGTCGAGGTAGTTGGGGATGCCGTCGCCATCGGTATCGACGGCGCAATACTCGTCATCCTCCCCAACGTTGTAGCAGATGCAGTTGTCGTCGCCCGGCTCGCACTCGCCCATCTCGCCCTCGGAGGGGATGCCGTCGCCGTCATCATCGGGGTCTAAGTAATCGGGAGTACCATCGCCGTCGGTATCGACGGCGCAGAGTGGCTCATCAGAATCGGGGACAGGAACGCACACGCAGTTATCGTCGCCTTCCACGCATTCCCCCACCTCGATCACCGAGGGGATGTCGTCGCCGTCATCGTCGGGATCCAAGTAGTCCGGTACGCCATCACCATCGGTATCGACGGCGCAGAGTGGCTCATCAGAATCGGGGACAGGAACGCACACGC
>CAZCAI010000126.1:0-2455 GCA_964496595.1 uncultured Anaerolineales bacterium | reverse complement strand
AGTTATCGTCGCCTTCCACGCATTCCCCCACCTCGATCACCGAAGGGATGTCGTCGCCGTCATCGTCGGGATCCAAGTAGTCCGGTACGCCATCGCCATCGGTATCGACGGCGCAGAAATCGTCCTCACACACGCAGTTATCGTCGCCTTCCTCACATTCGCCGATCTCGATCACCGAGGGCACGTCGTCGCCGTCATCGTCGTCATCCCGGTAATCCGGGACACCGTCACCGTCCGTGTCGACGGCGCAAAATTCTTCATCCGTGCCCGGAATTGGCTCGCACACGCAGTTGTCGTCGCCTTCCTCACACTCGCCAATTTCAATGATGCTTGGAATATCGTCGACATCTTGATCGGCGGGTTCGTCCACATCCAACTGGGCCAGTTGATAACGACAGAGCGTGTGATCAGGCTCAGAGAGAATCCCGGTCACAAGGCACGTGGGTAAATTTGTGTCGCCTTCCGCTTTGACAGTATCGGTAATGCCGTTGAAAGCATAGTCGCGTTGCCCAATGTAGGCGCCTTCTCCCTGCACAAGTTGCGGCGTGTAGGTGACCCAATTACTGAATCCGTTGACCTCATATTCCTTAATCTCAAACCATGTCGTAACTGTCATATAACGAACATCCGATGGCCCCCACATGCCCTCATCTGTGCCATCCGGGCTGTACGTAGCGCCGACCTGGTGGTAATTTGTATCATCAACATCCTTCACCCGGACGATCATACCGGTGGTGATAGATGTGGTCTCCCGAATTACCTCCACCGCGCCATACCAGGTCTGTAGGATGTACGATTCCCCAGAATTCGCGTTGAAAGCGTTATCCTCAAGTAGAGTGACCTTATTCAACGGAGCCGTGTCCCTTGATGTAACTCCGCCATCGTTGTCCTGGATTTCGTTGCCGAAGATGTACGGCATCGACAACAAGTCATCATTCGCAGTACCGGGAGAAGCGTCCGCGCCAAAGTAGACGGTGTTGATGATGCCCCAGGCTACGTTAGACTGGATGGTATTCGTCAGAATGGCGGGGGAGCCACCCTCGTTGAAAATCCCCGCACGTCCGTTATTTGTGATGGTGTTTTCCTGGATGAGGTTATCCCCATCAGCTCCAGTGGTATGCGGATCAACATTTCGGTGAGTGTGCTCATTTAGAATCCCGTGGGTGGTGTTAGAGATGATGATATTGTACATAATCAAATTGCTCATCGGTGGCTCCCATCCATCATCCACGTTACCATCAATATGTAAACCCATAGAGCCGTTATAGGCAACCAAATTACGACTAACAGTTACGTTCTTTGAAGCATTCAAGAGAGTAATACCACTCAAAGTATTGCTCAAGTTGCCCGTGCCAGTGATATCTGTACCAACACGGTTACTGATAATTTCACCAGTGTTCACCGCAGACAATTGAATTCCATAATGCTGGTTCCCTGAAACAAGATTACCTCGAACGGTTAGAGTAATACTGCTGTTTGCAAAGACACCAGCATACTTCTTATCTTCGCCGCTGCCATTAGGAATTGGGGCATCGCCCGCTCGATTTGTGCCAATCGTATTGGTCAAAACCCGTATGATAGAACTACCAATGTGGATATGAACTCCATGCTCTCTGTTCCCCGAGATAAGATTCTCTTGAATCAACATGTCATGGCTTTCTGCAACATAGATACCCAACTTGTTAGAATTTTCCTCTTCGCCAGAAAGATCGGTTCCGATAGTATTGTTCAATATCTGAGTGCTTGTGCTGTGATTTGTCACGCCAATTCCATAGCCGCTATTGCCCGAAATAAGGTTGTTTTGAATCACCGTACCCAAACCTCTTGAAACAGCTATACCCCGATTAGTATTGGAGATTATGGTATTACTCAAAATTTGAGTGTTGGAGATTCCAGATTGCAGGTTGATTCCATCATAGTTACCTACAATATTGTTACCTTGAATCAGAGTGTCTTTTGGTGTATTATCCCCAAAAGTCCCTGCAAAAACCCCAAAGCGATTATCAGGGCCGATGTTACAATTAACAATTACATTGTCATCCGTCCCATATATTAATATCGCGGCGACCGAATTTTGAACTTCCTCAAAATTGATAAAAGTCAATCCTTCCAGGCGATTACCCGATGATGCTAATAAGATACCGTGATGACCTCCAGAGAGACCATCCAATACAATCCGGTTGTCACCATCAATATGCACAGTACGCCCAGATACATCCATTCTGCTTGCGACGCCGATCGTACCCTCCAAATCAGATTGGAAGACAATTTTATAATCATTGATGCCCGGATCACCACAATCCCCCCATTCTCCGGGGCCAGCCGTTAGAGCCTTACGCAAGGTACATTCGTTACCAACAGTACCATCATCTAGACTGGTCACTGTAATAACAGCAGCCGTCACCGGCTGTCGTCCTGCAAACACAATCCCCAACAACAAACTAAGTGCTAACCC
>CAZCAI010000125.1:0-15057 GCA_964496595.1 uncultured Anaerolineales bacterium | reverse complement strand
CAGAGGCCAGTTACACAGCAGTTACACAGGAGTTGCACGCCTGATCTGGGCCGATTTTTCTTGCCATCCACCTGCCTCATGCTATGATGATACAAGTCATGGGATCTCGAACGCCCATCATCGGAACTTTTGCCCCCTCGCACCCGTCTAAAAAGACAGCGAAGCCATGCTTATCGCCCGTGACGGCAATATAAAATACGATTTACCGAATGGATAATCATTACACTTTACTGATTACGAAATACGCATTACGCAATACGTTATACACAGGAGGCGGCGGATGCACAAAAAACTCTCTCATATATTCCTAGGATGCATCATCGTATCGATAGCATTGGTAGCAGCGGGATGTGGACAACTTCCCACGGTGGAATTCGAACTCCCCACGGAGGAGCCGACGCCGGCGCCCCCTACGCCGACGGAGGTCGTCTTTGCGATGCCCGAAGGGCCATATCCGCCCACGGTGATCGCTTACACGCCCCCATCCGGCGCGGAGGTGACAACCGACGCGGAGATCGTCCTGCAATTTAGCCAACCGATGAACCGCGACAGTGTCGTGCAAGCGCTGCGCATCAGCCCCGAGGTGGAGGGCGAAGGCGAATGGGAGGACAGTCGCACCTTTATCTACAAACCCAAAGCGCTGGCCTCCGCCACGCGCTATCGCGTCTTAGTCGAGCCATCGGCGGAGTCGGAGGAGGGCGCGCCGCTCTCCACTGAACTGGCCTTCGCCTTCTCCACGCTCTCGCCGTTGGAAGTGACGCGCGTCGCGCCGGCGGACGGCGCCGCCGATCTCCGGGCCGATACCCCCATCCTGATCGCCTTCAATCGCGCGATGGCGCCGCTCAACTGCACCGGCCAACCGGCGCAGGAAAACGGGCCGTGCGCGGCGCTGCCCCTGAGCATCGAACCCCGGGTGCTGGGCAGCGGGGAATGGATCAACACCTCGCTCTATCGCTTCACCCCCCTCACCGGATGGGGCGCGGGAGAGAGTTACACCATCGTCCTGGAGGAGGATGCAACCAGCGTGGGTGGCGCACCGCTCGCCCAGGCCAAGACCTGGTCTTTCTCCACAGCCCCGCCCCGCGTCGTCGAAGTATCGCCCCAGAACGGCGCCAAAGGTGTGCTCTTAGATGCCAGCGTGCGCGTGACCTTCAACACCCCTATGGATCCAGATGTCACCGGCAGCGCGTTCTCATTAGTCACCGAGGCCGGCTCGCCCGTCCCCGGCGCCATCCTCTGGCAGGATAACAACGCCGCATTGGTCTTCACGCCAACGCAGCAATTGGCATTGGGCACGCGCTACACCTTCCATGTACACGAACGCGCCCGCGCGGTGACCAGCGCGCCGCTCCAAAATCCCGGCTCGTGGAGCTTCACCACAGCCCCCACCCCCAGCGTCGTCAGCTTCGCGCCCGCCCCCGGCGCGGAGGACATCGGCGTGAACGAGCCGGTGCGCGTCGCCTTCGAGGGCGCCATCGATCCCCAGACGCTGGACGAGCACGTCGAAATCATGATAGATGAGGAGATCACCGATCTCTACACCTACTTCGATGAGGAGACCGGCGTCTACCGGCTCTCCTGGGATAAAGAACCGCAAACGGAATATTGCGTCGCCGTCGACTCGGATGTCGCGGATATCTACGGCAACACCTTAGATGAGGCGCGCATCGCGTGCTTCACCACGGGCGATCTACCGCCCTTCATCGGCGCGGCGACCTCAATGGACGCCGTGACGTTGGATGCCGCAGAATCAGCCGAGATCTACTTCCTGGTGCGTAATCTCACCGGCGCGGCCTTCAGTCTCTCAGAGCTGAGCGAGGCAAATTTCATCAAGTCGTGGGAGACCGGCGGTGCTTCGATCCGCGAATGGACCGAGCGCTTCGATCCGCCGGATAACGTCGCTGCGGTGGCGCCGGTGGAGCTGGCGCGACTTGGCGGCCCCCTGCCCACCGGCTACTACGCCCTGGAGTGGCAAAGCGATGAGGTGCAACACAGTTGGCAGCGCCAGTTGAAGATCGCCGTGATCGACCGGCACGTGACGCTCAAGCTGGCGGCGGAAGAAGCCCTGATCTGGGTCACGGATCTGCACACCGGGCAGCCGGTCACCCGCACCGCCGTGCAGTTGATGGACGAAGAAGATGTGCTCATCGCGGCGGGCACGACCGACAGGGACGGGCTGGCCCGCATCCCGCTGAGCCGGCGCGAGAATCTGTGGGAGCGCGTGGCCGCCGTCGTGGGCGAGCCGGGATCGCCCGGCTTTGGCATCGCGCTCACCGGATGGCACGCCGATGTCAGCCCCTGGGATTTCGACATCGTATCCGATGTCGGCGCTGCGCCGGAGTACAACATCGCCCTGAGCACCGACCGGCCCCTCTATCGAGCCGGCCAGAACGTGAACTTCCGGGGCATCCTCCGGCAGGATAATGATGCGCAGTACGCGCTGCCAGAGCCGGAGACCAAGGTGACGATCTCCGCGCGGGACGCAAGGTGGACCGAATTCTACTCCCAAACACTGCCCCTTTCCGAGATGGGGACCTTCGATGGGCATTTTCACCTCCCCGAGGACGCGCCCATCGGTCGCTACGCCCTGCAAGCCAGCTTGGCGATTTCAGAAACCGCCGACGCCTCACCAGCGCCGGCGCAGCGTCAGCCCCATCAACAACAATGGACCTTGGATTTTCACGTAGCCGAGTATCGCAAGCCGGACTTTGAAGTGACCGTCACACCGGAGTTCGATGAGGTCTTACAAAGCGAAAGCATCCAGGCGCTGGTGGACGCGGTCTACTTCTTCGGCGGGCCGGTCGGCGAGGCCAGGCTACATTGGACCATCAGCGCGGCGCCGTATGCGTTTTCGGCGGATATGCCCGGCCATTGGCAATGGGGCCATCACCCCGGCCCGTGGGTCGAACCGCAAATTATCGCCGAGGGGGAAGCGCAGACCGACGCGAATGGCCGCTTCTTGATCTCCACGCCGGCCAATTTAGCGCCGTTGGGCGAGAAAGAAGAAAGCGAGGGGAATGGAGAGATTACCTCACAGCGCTGGACTATCGAGGCGACGATTGTAGATGAAAGCGGCTTTCCCGTGAGCGGACGCGACGAGGTCATCGTCCACGCGGCCAACTTCTACCTGGGGCTACGCCCGCGAAGCTGGGTCTTCCAGGCCGACGACACCGCCGAAATCGACGTGATGGCCGTGGATTGGGAGTCCGCGCCCGTGGCCGAGCAAGAAATCGCGGTCACGTTGGCGCGGCGCGCGTGGTATCGCGTGCCCGCGGAGCGCCCCTTCGAGCAGCCCACGTGGGGCTACACCGACACCGTCATCTCCACCATCGAAACGACCACGAATGCCGAGGGCGAAGCGCTCGCCGAACTCTCGCCGCCGCGCAGCGGCGCCTACGTCGTCATCGCCGAGGCGACCGACACGCGCGCTAACCCCGTCAAAGCCGAGACCTCCATCTGGGTCGGCGGCGCGGAGGCGGGCCAGTGGCAGATGGCCGAAGGGCGCATCCGTCCGGTGGCCGACGCGGACAGCTACGAGGTAGGCGATACGGCGCAAATTCTCCTCCCCACGCCTTTTGACGAAGGATCCTACGAGGTCTTGATGACCGTCGAGCGCGGCGGCATCCTGCAAGCGCAACGCCTGACCTTCGACGAACCCAACCCGCTCATCGAACTGCCCATCGCCGAGAGCTACGCGCCCAACGTCTACGTCTCGTTCATCGCCGTGCGCGGCGCGGACGAGGCGCATCCCACGCCCGACGTGCGGGCCGGCTACGTCAAGTTGGCAGTCGCGCCGACAGAGAAGATGCTGACCGTGGAGGTCACGCCAGATAGAGCGACGGCGGGGCCGAGCGAGGATGTGACGCTCACCGTGCGGACGACGGACGCCGCCGGCCAAAGCGTCGATGCCGAGGTGGGGCTGGCCGTCGTCGATAAAGCGCTGCTCTCCCTGCGCGCATCCAACGTCCCGCCGCTCCTCGAGACCTTCTACGGCGAGCGCCCCCTGCGGGTGCAGAGTGGCGACACGCTGCTGATGCTCTTCAATCGAATGACCGAGCAGCTCGAGGAACAGGCGGAGCGGATGATCGCCGAGATGACCCTGGGCGGGATGGGCGGCGGGGGCGGCGGCGAAGCGATGATGGACGTCCGCCAGGAGTTCCCCGATACAGCGCTCTGGCGGGCGCATCTCCGCACCGGCGAGGCCGGCCAGACGGACGTGACCTTCAAGTTGCCCGACTCTCTGACGACGTGGGTCGCCCAGGCGCGGGCAGTGACGGCGGATACCAAAGTCGGCGAGGGCGAGACTGAAGTCATCGTCACCAAACCGCTGTTGGTGCGGCCTGTGACGCCCCGCTTCTTCGTGATCGGAGATCGGCCGGAAGTCACGGCGGTTGTGCACAACAACACCGGCGAGGATTTAGAGGTGACCGTCCGCCTCTCGGCGACGACGGGCATCGAAATCGAGGGCGCGGCGGAGCAGACCATCGCCGTGGCGCAGGGGGAGCGGGCGCGGGTCGCCTGGCCCCTCCACATCTCGGCGGCGACGGGCGAGGAGGCCATATTGACCTTCGCGGCGAACGGCGGCGGCTATCAGGATGCGATCCAGCCCGGTATTGATCAGGGCGGCGCGCTGCCCGTCTATCGCTACACAGCGCCGGATGTCGTGGGCGCCGGCGGCGTCCTGACGGAGGCCGCGACGCGCCTGGAAACCGTGCTCATCCCAGAGGGCGCGAGCGACGCCAGCACGCTAAATATTCAACTGAAGCCCTCCCTGGCCGCCGCGATGCGGGACAGCCTCCGCGCGCTGGAGCAATATCCCTACGCCACCACCGATGTCTTTGTCAGCCGGATATTGGCTAACCTGGCGACCTATCGCGCGTGGCAAGCGTTGGAGATAGCGGCCCCGGAGGCGGACGAATCACTGGAGGCGCTGATCATCGATATCCTGGATCGGCTCTATTCGCGCCAGAACGCGGACGGCGGATGGGGTTGGCAACGGGGCTGGAGCAATCTGCACCTCACTTCCTACACGGCCCTGAGCCTGATGGAAGCCCAACGCGCCGGATTTACCATTCGGGAGGATGCGTTGGAGCGCGCGTTGAGCTACATCGAAGAGACGCTGACTCGCGGATTGCAGAGCACCGAGGTGCGACCGCACTACGCCCTGGCGCTTTACGCGCTCACCGAAGCGGAGCGGAGTTGGCCCAGGGATGCGGGCGCCAATTTGTACGTCGGGCGCGAAAAATTGGGCGTCGCGGGCCGCGCGTATCTCGCGATGGCGATGGAGATGGTCGATGCCTCGGACCCGCGCATGACGACGCTGCTGGAAGAGCTACGGGCTGAGGCCTTCATCACGGCGACGGGGGCGCACTGGGAAGAAGCCGACGCCGATGAGTGGCAGACCAACACCCAAGCTACCTCGGTCGCGCTGTTGGCGCTGGAACGCTTAGCCCCCGATGATCCGCTGCTGCCGCAGATCGTGCGCTGGCTGATGATCGCGCGGCGCGGCGACAGATGGGAAACGACCTACGAGACGACGTGGGCCGTGATCGCCTTGACGGACTACCTCACGGCGACCGGCGAGCTAGCAGCAGCGTATCCCTGGGGCGTGGCCCTGAATGGCCGCCCGGTAACAAGCGGCGAGATGACCGCCGATACCATCCCGGAGACGCGCCAGCTTCAGATTGGCATCCATGAGATGGAATTGATTCAAACCAATGTGCTGGAGATTTCGCGGGATGAGGGGCCGGGCCGGCTCTACTACACCGCGCATCTCGATCTCGCCCTGCCGGCGGAACAAGTCACGGCGGAGGATCGCGGCATCTTTATCCAGCGCGAGTACTGCCAGCCGATCATTTCCCCGGCGCATGACGCCTCCCATCAGCCGCGCCCGTGCGAGCCGCTAGCAGAGATTCGCGTCGGAGATACGATAGAAGTCCGCCTGACCCTGGTGCTGCCGGAGCAACGCTACTACCTGCTGGTAGAAGATCCCTACCCCGGCGGGATGGAGCCGGTCGATGTGACCTTAGAAACGGAATCCCAGGCGGGGCCGCCCCAGGCGCCGGACGTGAGGCAAGTTGAAAGCAGGCGCTGGTGGCAAAATCCCTTCGATCACCGCGAGCTGCGCGACGAGCGCGCCGTCTTCTTTGGCCGCTCACTTTCGCCGGGAACCTACCAGATCACCTACACACTCCGCGCCGCCCACGCCGGCGATTACAAGCTGCTGCCGGCTACCGCCTCGGAGACATACTTCCCGGAGGTCTGGGGGCGATCCGCAGGCAGTCTCCTGAAGGTGCTACCGGCCAATCCCTAACCAAATTCTCTTCAAATATGATCTAAATCCATTCAAATCGCAATAGATATAGCCAGGCATCGGGGCGATTTCGCGAATCGCCCCGATTGGCATATAATGAATGGGAGAATGTTCCTAATAGCAGTCTAAAATCTATCCGAAAACTATCCGAAAACTATCCGAAAACTAATGGAGGTGTGCAAGATGGCAGGCAAGAGTGCCGTGATTAAGAGCGAGACCTTTACTCCCCCGGCGCCCCGCAGCATCGAAGATACCGGTCTAAATATAGGGCTGTTGACCGATTTGGCCTTGAAACTCCTCTACTTTGAGAGCTACCTGGCCGGACGCGATCTCGCCCGGAGGATGGCGATGCCTTTCCCCGGCGTGGTCGATGAGATTCTGGAATTTCTCAAACGGGAGAAGCTATGCGAGGTGCGCGGCGCCGGCGGGCGCGGGGGCCTTTCGGAGGCGCTATACGAGTATGTGCTCACCACCAAGGGTCGTGATATGGCGCGCGAAGCGCTGGCGCGCTCGCAATATGCCGGCCCCGCGCCGGTGCCGCTGGAGAACTACAACGAATCCGTGCGCGTGCAGGGCTTGAAAGAGGTCACGATCCACCAACGCCAGGTGCGCTCGGCGCTTGCCCACCTGGTCTTCAGCGAGGAGACCTTCGAGCAGGTGGGGCCGGCGGCGAACTCTGGCCGCTCGATCTTCCTCTTTGGCTATCCGGGCAACGGCAAGACCTCCATCGCGGAGGCTATCGGTTCGATGCTGATGGAAGGCGACATTTACATTCCTTACGCCGTTGAAGTGGAGGGCCAGGTCATCAAGGTCTTCGATGATGTCAATCACCGGCTGTCGGAAAAAGAACCGCGGCGCGGCATCGATGCCCGCTGGCTCAAAGTCCGCCGCCCGTTTATCATCGTCGGCGGCGAATTGACCTTGGAGGGCCTTGACCTGGTGTACAATCCCCACAACAAATTCTACGAAGCCCCCTTCCAGATGAAGGCCAACGGCGGCATCTTTCTCATCGACGACTTCGGACGCCAGCAGGTCACGCCGGAGGTGCTGCTCAACCGCTGGATCGTCCCGCTGGAGAAGCGCATCGACTTTTTGACGCTCCACACGGGGCGCAAGTTCGAGATCCCCTTTGAGATTCTGATCGTCTTCTCCACCAACCTGGAGCCACAAGAGTTGGTGGATGAGGCATTTCTGCGTCGCATCCGCCACAAGATCGAGGTGAAAGATCCCACGTGGGACGAATACGCGGAGATTTTCCGGCGGATGGCCAGCGCCAAGAAGATCCCTTTTAGTGAGGAGGCATTGGCCTATCTGATCCGCGAACATTACATTAAGGCGAAGCGCCGCCCTCGCGCCTGCCATCCGCGCGACCTGTTAGATCAAATCATCGACATCGCGCGTTATCTCAGCGTCCCGCCCACAATGAGCCAACAATTGATCGACCGGTCGGCGGCGTCCTACTTCGTCGATCTGTAAGGAGGCACAAATGGCAACCTTTCCATCAGACTGGTGGCGCGCGCGCCCGCTGATTTTCGCGCATCGCGGGGCGAGTCGCGTGGCGCCGGAGAACACGTTAGCCGCCTTCCGACAGGCGGTCGAAATCGGCGCGGACGGCATCGAGTTGGACGTGCAGCTTTCCGCCGATGGCGTCCCGGTGGTGATCCACGACGCGACGGTGGATCGCACGACAAACGGCAGCGGCGAGGTGCGGGGTTTGACCTTAGCGCAATTGCGCGAGCTGGACGCCGGCGCCCACGCGGGCGCGGCCTTCGCCGGCGAGCGGATCCCCACCTTAGAGGAGACGCTGGCCGAGGTGGGCGATAAGCTGTTGATCGACATCGAACTGAAATATCCGACGCTGGAGACGGCCAGCCTGGAGGCCCAGGTCATCGAGGTGATCCGGCGGATGGGAATGCAACGGCGGGTGTGGCTCTCCTCGTTCAAGCCCTACGCGCTGCACACCGCGCGCCAACTGGCGCCGGAGCTACCCTGTGGCTTGCTCTATGGCCCGCTGAGTCTCACCTCGTGGCTGCTCGCGCCCATCACGCCCTACGAGGCGCTACATCCCTACGCGGGCCTGGTCGGGGAGCGGATGATGCGGCGAGCGCAGCGGCGGGGTCTGCGCGTGATTACGTGGACGGTCGACGATCCCACGCAGGCGCAGCAGTTGGCCGATTGGGGCGTCGATGCAATTATCACGAATAGGCCGGCGGCCCTAATTGGGAATTTAGAATTGCGAATTACGAATGATGCTGTCGGGTAAAGATTCAAAATTCGCAATTCGTAATTTGCGGTAGCGCGCCTGCGCCGCGAAGGTCGCGTCGGAGAGATCGCCATCGCGCCACGCCGTCAAGGTCGCGCCATCGATCTGGGCGACGTGGTGCGTAACGCCGGACGCATCCCGCGCGGCCAGATGGATTGTCACACGACTCGGCGCCGGACATTCTGCCGGGAGCCGCGTCGCGAGTGTATCCAGAATCGGCCAGAGGGCTTGCACCGAGGGGGGCGCATCTTCAGCAGTATCGCCAGCAGGCGGCGACGTGAGCGCCAGATGCAGCGCGTTCGTCGCATCCCACGCGATCTGGGGGGCCAGCGGGTCGAACTCGGCCAGGAGTTGCTGCACGCAGGGGGAAATATCGGCGCGGAGCACGGGTTGGGGGTGAAGTTCGAGGTACGCCAGACTCCCCAACATCGCGATAACGGCCACATCCAACAGAGCGAAGAGTATCAAAATGAGCTTTTGTCGCTTTGTCATCACCCGAGAGTATAGCATAGGAACGGACAGAAGAGAAATGGCGGCGGGAGGATAAGAGGATTAAATATGAAGCACCAAACAGAGGACAAGCAGGGACAAGCGCGCGGATTGTCCGGCATCCAAAGCGGATTGCTGGCCTCATTTTTATTGGGTTGGGCGCCGATCCTGGGCAAGTTCGCCTATCAAGCCAACGTGGATCCGATGACCCTGGCGGCGCTGCGCACGGTGGTGGCCGCGCTCTTCCTGTGGTTAGCTTACTCGCTCTTCTGGCGCCCTCGGATGCGCTTGCGGTGGCAGGAGATGTTAAGTTGCCTGATGGTGGGGATGATCAATGGCATCGGCTCGCTCTTCTATTACAGCGGATTGGAGCGCCTGGACGCCTCCCGCGCATCGCTCTTAGCTACGCTCTATCCCGTCTGGGTGGTGATTTTTTTGGCCGCGTCGGGGCAGCCGATCCGCCGCTTGACCCTGATACGCTTGGGCGCCTCGCTCGCCGGCGCGGTGCTCGTCACGTCGCCGTGGATGATGGGCAGCATCGCCGACTATTTGGGCGTGATGCTGATGGTCGCCTCGGCGGCCATCAATGGCTGGTATCTGGTGATGGGCCAATGGGTGTTGGCCGACGTGCCGGCGCGGTCGGGGACATTGTACATCATCACCGGGATGGCGGCGATGGTCGCGACGGCGCGCGGGGTGAGCGGCGAACCGCTCGAACCGATCGCCGTCTCCGGCTGGCTGGCGATTGTGGCGCTGGGCCTGACGACCGCGCTTTCCCGAATGGCGATGTTCCTGAGTTTGGAGAAATTAGGCGGCGTGCAGACGGCCATCATCAGCCTGACGGAGTTGGCCGTGAGCCTGGGGTTGGCCTTCATCTTCTTGGGCGACCGCCTATCGGGCTTTCAATGGATCGGCGCAGTATTGCTGTTGGGCGGCGGCGTCCTGGCCCGCCTGGATGTCGAGCAGGGGGCGATGCCGCCCCCCTCCTTCAATCCGATGGATAAGGAGTGATCGATCTCTCGCGATTTGGGTCAAAATGATCGCAGGATTTTTTAAACTTTTGACGACTAAAAAATAAGGAAAGGTGGCAACCTCTCTGCTTTCAGCCCTAAAGTCATCTGAGGTGAGGAGGTGATGTGCTTGGTGTAAAAATATCCACACAACACAAACCGGCCAACTACTCTAACTCCCATCTGACCAATCATTTGCAATCCACATCTAACTTTAAATTAAGGAGAATTTACGATGAACTGGCGACACAAACCAGCGCTTTGGATGACGTTTGGATTGACAGCCGTTCTCTTAGCAGCGATGCTCCTGACCGTCAGAACGGTTACTGCCGCAGAGTCCGCGCCGAATGTGGAGGGGATCGTCGCCTACCCCAATGGGGAACCCGCTCCCGGCGCGATGGTGTACGTCTTCGATTTTGCCAACGGCGAGATATTCGATCAGGTTCCGGCGGATGAGTTTGGCTACTACGCTTTCGAACTGCCGATAGGGGACTACGACCTCTGGGCGGAGCCGCCGGCCGGCGCGCCGACCTACACCCAATCCATCCCCATGTTTGTAGAGGTTGACGCCCAAACCGTCTACCTCCCAGGAAATGGGGATCTGATGCTCACCTACCCCGCCTTTATGGGAACCATCCTCAAACCCGATGAGACGCGATTTGGGGATTGTGCGTGGGTGTGGGCCGAAAACGTGGATGAAGGCTGGGAAACGGGCCATCAAGAGGTATGCGGCTTCGAGGGCCGCCCCTACCGCATCGGCGGCCTATATCAAGGTCAGTACAAAGTATGGGCCGCGCCAACAGATCCCTACCTTGGATTGGCGCCGGGCCACACGGAGATCTTCTCCATCACAGAAGAAAGTCAGTACCTGATGGACGAAACCATCTTCACCGACGTTATGTTGATGCCTGGGGAACTCATCACGCCGCAACTTGCCGTCTTCGTGGAAAGCCCCGCCGGCGACCCCGCCTTCGGTGTTGTGCATCTCTGGAGCGACATGACGGGCGAGGAACACTGGGCGCACGCTTTCCCCGATAAACCTGCCCGCTTCGCTGGTTTACCCTCTGAGGAATACCAACTGCAAGCGTGGCCCATCGGCGCTGACATCCCGATGTGGGCCAATTCGCCCCAAGAGCTGGTCTGGATCGATCCGCCGGAGATGGGGCCCATCACCAGAACGCTACAATTACGCCACCCTGACGTAGTCGGCGTCGTCGAAACGCCAGAGGGCGATCCCCTGCCGCCAGCCTTCGATTGGGATGGCAGACGGATGAAGAACCCCGTTAAGGTGTTGCTCCATAACTTCGATTGGTCTGTCGAGCTTGAGGGCCGGACCAATATCACCGGGGAATTCAGCCTGGCCCTGCCGCCGGAAGCCCGCGACCCAGGTTGGGAATTTGGCATCTTCGCCTTCCCGCGCGGCAGCTTGCACGAACTGTACACCAAATCAATGCCCCATCTTTTCCGCAGTGAAGACTTCCCGCCCGATGGCCCCTATAACGCCGGCCTCCTCCGCCTGACCTATCCCCGCATCGAGGGTGTGGTCGTGCAAGAAAACGCGGCGGGCGAATGGATGCCCGTCAGTACCGGGGTGGAGGCATGGAGCCACACTGGCGACTACTGGGACTGGAATGAGACCTATGTTATAGGGCCAGAGGAGATTATCCCCTTCCGCTTCGGCGGGATGCCAGCAGGTATGTACAGCATCCAGAGCAATGCCCCCTACGAAGATCCTTTGGCCGGATTGTCCAACATCTACGACTTCGAGGTCGAACCGGGCAGCCAATACCACATCACCGCCACCGAGTGGGTGACGTTGTACATCGGCGGCGATTATGGCGCCAGTGTCGTCGGCGCCGTGGTGCATCCCGTTGAGGATGAAAGCGGTCAGGTGCAGATGTTGCCCGTGCCCTGGGCTGACGTGCGCATCAAGTACCCCGATCCCGATGATCCCGACTGGACGATTGAGGAATGGACGCAAGCCGATGGCGAAGGTCGCTATGCCTTCTACGGGCTGATAACAGCTACCCACTACGCCTTGCAAGCCTTCCCCTCATGGGAAATGGGCCCAGAATGGGATCCCTCGCAGCCGTTCGACTTCTTATTCGAGGGAGACTTGGTCACCAAGACATTAGCCCTACGTCCCGCCTTCCGCCCCAAGACCATCACCGGTACCGTAATGTATGGGGATGGCGCTCCCGTCGAGGATGCAACCGTGTACGCATTCAACGACGAGACCGGCGCCTGGGTCGAGACCTGGAGCGATGTGGACGGCTCCTACGAGCTGAAGCTCAAGGGCGGCCTCTGGTGGATTGGCGTGGAGCCTTATCACGGCGCTGATTGGTACTTCGATCCGGCGTGGAACATCCCGGTTGAGTTCTCGCGGACGGCCGAGATTGAATCGGCATGGGTGGATCTCTACGTTGAGCGCTTTGACGATATGGAGGATTTCGTCGCGGTAACCGGGCAAGTAAAGAAGCCGGCAGGCGATCCGGCGCCGGATGGTACCTGGGTCGAGATCTGCAACGATGCCACCGGCAGGTGCTTCGGCGGGGAAACACAACAAGGCGCCTTCAATTTCTGGGCGCCCATCGGCTCCTACTACCTGAGCATCTACCCCGATCCCGAGACCGGTTTCCTGCCGCCTCTGCGCAACGGAGACATCGGTGTGGAGGTCTTCGATAACCCCACCGATTTGGGCGCCTTCTACCTCCACAAAAAAGTTCCGGCCTTAGTGACCGGCCGCGTGATCGAGACGGACAGCGGCAACGGCGTCCGCGATGTACCCATCGAGGCCTGGACTGAGGAAGGCGACTTCGCGATGACGAGGACCGACGCCAGCGGCTACTACACCCTCACGCTCAGCCCCGGTTATTGGCGCGGCGGGCCGGTGCTTTCGGGCACGTTGGCGAACAAGTACGTCGTCCTGCCGCCCCAACGGCGCGGTGGATGGCTCACCAGCGACGGCGCGGTGGATCAGGACTTCCACCTCAGCCGGCTCAACGCCGCCATCCAAGGCACGGTCGTCGCTGCCGGCACGACCGATGTCATCACCGACGTCGACGCGACCGTCTTCGTCGAGACCTGCAACAACGAGGGCTGCATCGGCGTCGATGTCGATGTCTACGAGGGCGAATTCTCCGTTCGCGTCATCGGCGGCTACACCTACACCGTGGACATCTGGGCCGAGCGCTACATGGCCGGGCCGAACGTTCCCGCCGAGGTCTACGTCCCTGCGGGAGAGACCGAGCGGGTCAATCTGGGCCTGATAGAGGCCAACACGCGCATTCACGGCCATCTACGGGATAGTGAGAGCGACGACCCGGTTAAAATCCACGCTTATGTGGATGGCGTCGCCCCGGCCGCGGCGTATGGCGCGAATACCGACGCGTGGTTCTGGGTCGGCGACGCTCTTTGGCCCGAGAAAGACCCCTATAAATTCAACCTCTACGTCCCCACCCCAGAAAACGATCCCGTAACTTGGAATTTGAGCCTTATGGTTGACCCCGGCCCAAGTTACTCGGATACCCATTACATCGCCGCGCCGGGCTATTCTTACGACGTTACCATAGCGCCCGGCGATACCAACAAGGCCCAAACCTTGTATGTCAAAAAACTCGATACCTTCATTACCGGCACGCTCCACCTGCCCAACGGCGATCCCGCGCCCTACATCCCCGTCTTTGCCCGCCCCACCACGATTACCGATAGCCAGGGCCTGCTCTTCGAGGCCGAAACCGGCAGAGATGGCCGGTTCAAGATTCCGGTGCTGCCGGGCGAGGCCTACGAAGTCGGCGCGTTCCTGCCGCCCATACTTAAAGAGCAGGGCTTCTTGCCGCCGCTGCCTCAGCCGTGGAGCAATCCAGGCGACAACCCCATCCACTTGCGCTTCCGCAGGTTAGACGCCGGGGATCTGGTGATCAGCGGCCGCGTGACCGTCACGCCGACCGGCGCCTTGCCCGCCAACGCCCCGATTCAGATCCTTGGCTGGGCCGAGGGCGGCGCGCAAAGCAACATCACTGTACCGTTGGGCAGTCTCTATCGCCTCCCCGTCATCTCCAATACAACGTGGCACGTCTGGGCCGCCTACGAGGACACCGAGAACAATGCCTTCTACCACAGCCGCGAGAAGGTCATCGAGGTCCAAGAGACCAGCGTCCTGAGCCAACACTTCACGCTCCAGCGCGCGTTCGATCTGCCGGACAAATCCTGCTGGATGGTCACCTCCAACGGCAGCATCCTCCAATTCCCACGGCGCAGCGATATCCTGCCGCCCGTGCTCTGGGTGAAACCGGGCACCTTTGCGGAGACCGTCGAAATCTGCGCCGAGCCGCGCGCCGTCCTGCCAGACGGCCCGCGTCTCATCGGCTTCGGCTACGACCTGACGGCCCGCAACAGCCAGGGCCGCAGGCTGGGCGAGGACGACTTCAAGCAGACGATGCGCCTCAGCTTCTACTACACCGAAGAGGCGCTCGACGACCTACCCATCGATCCCGGCTACGGAGCACCCGAACCCAATAACCTCAAGCCTATGTACTACTCCACCATCAAGAACGAGTGGGTCCCGCTGGATGATCCCATGGTTGACGAAGCGGATATGTTTGTCAGCGGAAAGATGGATCACTTCACAGTTATGGGCATATTGGCGACGACGCCGGCCGTAGAGGGCGCGGGAAATATGATTTACTTGCCCTTAGTGCTCAAACACTAGGCAAGCTCGCTTTAGAAGCATTCGGGCTGGTGCAGAGATTGCACCAGCCCGTTTTTCATGGCAAGATACATATCTTTTGGAGGGGACGGTTCAGAAATAGGTTGACACTTTTTTGAATCCTGACTCTTCAGGGATTCGCCGGGTGCAATCATACTATCCCCATCCTCAACCCAGTAACGACGCAAAAAAGGTCTGTGATCCCCACAAACGCGCAAATCTTCGCCGCTTTTACGGCTGTCTAGGAAGTTGTCCGGCGAAATCCAAAAGACCC
>CAZCAI010000124.1:0-15346 GCA_964496595.1 uncultured Anaerolineales bacterium | reverse complement strand
CTTGGAGGGCAGCCTCCTGGGAGAGTAGGTCATTGCCAGGTCTCCTGCTTTATGTTTACAATATGTCTTCAAAAAGAGCTATTCGTGCCTGAGGATTTATTCCTCAGGCGCTTTTTGTTTTGGAGCATGGGTCTTTTGGATTTCGCCGGACAACTCCGGAGACCGAGGCATCTAAGCTGATCATTTTTACTGGAGGGATGAGGCATGGGACGTTTGGTGGCTGTCTGTAAAAGCGATACGCGCCTCGAGCCTAAGGCGGATGTGGGGCGCGGTGAGTTGCGGGCCGGATATGGTTTGGTCGGGGATGCTCACGCCGGTCTCGGTAAGCGGGAAGTGAGTCTATTAGCTTGGGAGCGTATCCAGCAGGCGAATCGGCGCTTTGGGATTGAGGCTCGGCCAGGATCTTTCGCCGAAAATTTGACGATCGCCGGGGTGCGATTGGATACGTTGCGCCTTGGTGCGGAAATTCGCGTTGGATTGACGCTGTTGGAGGTCGTCCAGATTGGCAAAGCGCCTCATCTAGCCCATACATATAATTTTCAGGGATTTTCTATCTCACCTATCTGGGGGATTTTTTGCCGGGTGATCGAAGGTGGGGAGGTTGTGCGCGGAGATGAGGTTCAAATCTCACAGTTTTGATCCGCACCAGGGAGAGAAGTGATGCACCGATGTACTCTTAAAAGAGCCGTCGGTGTTTTTTATTTCGGATAGAAGAGGATGCTTTTTTGAGGTTTTCTTTCATTGACTTTCAAGCAGGTTTGGAGTATCCTACGTTTAGGTGAGGCTGGTTATCGTTATCCTAATCTAACAGCAGGAGGGAAGTATGCAATTATTGAGCACGTTGCGTCAGGTTGATATTTTTTACGAAATTCCAGATGTGCATTTAGAGAAGCTTGTTCCACTGTGTAAAGAGTCATCTTATAAAAAGGGTGAGATTATCGTCCAGGAGAACTCTCCCAGTGATGAGCTTTACATCATCGTGGATGGCATCGTTGAAATTGTCATCGATCCAAGCTTGTTGGACCCTAATTCCAATGATGTTGAATCGACTGTGATCGCGACGCTGTGGCCCGGTCAAACCTTTGGAGAGATCGGTTTAGTCGATCGCGGGATGCGTTCTGCTTCGGCGCGCTCTTCTTCGGATAAGACAGTGTTATTCTCCATCAGTCGGGATGGCCTCCTGGGCCTTTGCGATGAGGATCATCACTTTGGCTATCTCTTGATGCGTAACTTCGCCAGCGATTTGGCGTTCAAAGTCCGCAATACCGATTTGATGTTGCGCGAGCAGTTGCTGTGGCAAGCGCGCCCCCCGGTCTAGGACCAGGTAGATGCGTCAAATTTTGAGGCAGGAAACGGTGTGTGCGCTCTCGCGACGCCAGCGCTGGGCGGTGGCGATTGGGACGTTGCTGCTCGTGCCGATAGCGCTGATCCTGCGGGGTATGCGTAAAGCGCGACGACTGAGGAAGCGGCAGATGATGGACAGGATGAAGGCGAGCAAGATTATCGATTTGACTCATCTGCTGCATAAGATGCCGGACGACGATATGATGTCGCCTGCTCCCGACGATTTGACGCGCATCAAGGGTATCGGATTGAAGACGTCTGCTATCCTTCAACATGCCGGCATCCAGACCTATGCCGATTTGGCGCAGACAGAACTGACTCGGCTGGAGGAGATTTTGGCGCAGGAAAGGCTACTTTCGCTGGCCAAGCCCGATACCTGGTTGGATCAGGCGCGCTTGGCTTCGCGGGGGGCGTGGGAGGATTTGCAAGCTTTGCAGCGGAAGCTTTGATTCAAATGGGCTGATTTCGACCTCTACCCGATGTCGAGGCGTGGTTGTAGCCTCGACATTGGGTTTTTTGTGTGTCTGTTCTTTGGCTATCGAATTAATCATTTTTAGGAGCGGAGAAATTACATGGAGACTCAATCCTCGAAACCAAAATTAGATTATGGCAAGACCTTTTTGATCGGCTTTGGCTTCTTTGGCCTGAGCGTGATGTGGAAGCTCTACAACGATTACGTCCCCATCTTCTTACAGGCGGGCAACCCCGCCTTCGAGATGGCAACGCGCGCGAATGGCTTCGGGTTGGGCGCGGCGTGGACGGGCTTTATTATGACGTTAGATAATATCGTCGCGCTTTTCTTGTTGCCCCTGATTGGGATATGGAGTGATCGTGTGTGGGTCAAGCGCTTGGGGCGGCGCAAGCCCTTTATCGTGATCCTGGCGCCGATCTCGATTCTGGCTTTTCTCTTCATCCCCGTGATCGTGAAGAGCATCCCGCCGGAGTTGAGCGGGCTGACGTCTGAGTTACGTCAGCCGCTGGCGCTCTTCATCGCGGTGGTGGGCATCTTTATCACGGCGATGGCCGGTTTCCGCACACCCGTCATCTCATTGATGCCCGATCTGACGCCCTCGCCGCTGCGCAGCCAGGCCAACGGCATCATCAACCTGATGGGCGGTCTGGGCGGCGTGATCATCACGCTGGTGGGCGCACAGCTTTACGCTTTGGACATCGCATTGCCATTCATCGTGGCCGGCGCGCTGATGTTTAGCGCACTATTGATGCTGGTCTTCTCTGTCAAGGAGCCGCGTCATCTGAATGGCAACGTCGCGCCGGAGCGTGAGGAGGATATTGGCTTGGGCTTCCTCAAAAACGCGCGCCAGGTCGCGCCGGAAGTCCGCAAGAGCCTGCTTCTGTTGATGCTTTCGATTTTCCTGTGGTTCGTGGGCTACAACGCCATCGAGACTTTCTTCACCTCCTACGGCGTCAACGTGCTCAAGATCACGGAAAATAATGCGGCGATCTTAGGCAGCGTGGCGTACATCACCTTTATTATCTTCGCGATCCCCAGCGGTTACATCTCCGCTAAAATCGGGCGTAAACGCGCCATCACGCTGGGATTGCTGATCTTTGCCGGGCTGCTGGCGATTGGTTTCTTCATACCCAATGCGACGGTGATCGCCGTGCTGCTGGGCATCGGCGGATGTGCGTGGGCGTTGGTCAACATCAACTCGCTGCCGATGGTCATCGACACCTCCGATACTGATATAAACATTGGGACGTTTACCGGATTCTATTACCTGGCCTCACAACTGGCCGCCATCGTCGGCCCGGTGCTCAACGGATTTGTGATTGAGATTTTCAATAACTATGGGTTGGTCTTGCTGATGCCGGTGATTTTCTTTGCGTTGGCGGCCGTGACGATGCAAGGGGTGACGCGCGGAGAAGCCCGCTCATAATCTGAGGGCCGCGACGGTATGGTATAATGCCTGAGACCACCTGGAAATGAACCGCAAGGAGGGATATGGATCTCTTTGAACTATTTCCTACACTAAAAAATCGTTCTGACGCTGTTTCGGCGGAGCGCAGTTTGCGCTTGATCTCGCTTTCGGGCATCGTCTATGATGAGGATGCCTTCTACTTCGAGTTGGGGAAGCGCGAGTTTTGGGGGCGCTCGGTCGAGGGCCATCCCGTCATTGGCGTGGGCGCGGCCAAGATCCGCGCCGACTCGACGCGCGCGCCGCTCCCCGCGCTCCGCCGCCACCTCCGCGATACCTGGCGCTGCGATGTACATCTCCTGCCTGCCGGACACGCCTACGTATTGAATTTGGAGGAGCAGATCGAGGTGCTCGCTGACCTCGCGCCGGGATTGCCCTATCTCTTCATCCTCACGCCGCCGCGATTGGGCGGCGGCCCAGAGGTGCCCGACGCGCTCGTGCAGGGGGTCTATCTCTTGCCGCTGAACCGGTGGCGCGGCGGCGGCTTTTCCCGACTGAAGGCGCCACTGTTGCGCGTGTCGCGGGCGGCGCTGACGGATTTCCTCGATCACAAGATCTGGCCGCTGGCTGAATTACGGGCGCGGCCGTGGGTGGAATTTTACGCTTTAGATGAGATGCCCGATACGGCGCTTGTGCGACCGGTGCTGGCGCTGCGCGGATTGCAGAATCTGGCGCGCGCCGGCGCGTTAGCGGATCACCTGGGCTTGATGGTGGAGGATGACGCGGCATGAGCGCGAATGCCGTAACGCTGGCGCGCTTGCCCTTGCTGATCATGGTCGTCAGCCTGTTGTATCGGCCGGTCGCCGCGCCGCAACAAGTCGCCGCGTTCTTGATCATCATACTCATCGCGATGGACAGCTTCGATGGCTGGTGGGCGCGTCGCCGGGGCGAAAGTTCGATGTTGGGCAGCGTGTTAGATATCGCGATGGATCGCCTGGTGGAGTTTGTTTTGTGGGTCGTCTTTGCGGATTTGGATATGATCCCCGTCATTATCCCCCTCATTGTGCTCTCGCGCGGCGTTATTGTGGATGCTGTGCGCTCCGTGGCGCCCTCCAAGGGACTGCGGCCCTTCGATATTGTCCAAAGTGATCTGGGGCGTTTTTTGGTCAGTTCCCCTTGGATGCGCACCTCCTTCGCCATCGTGAAAGCCGCTGCCTTTTTCCTCATGGGATTGGCGTTGAGCATGCAGACCGGCGGCCGCGCGGCGGCCCTGACGACCAGTTCGGTGGCCGGCGGCGCGGCGTGGCTGGCCCTGGGACTTTGCTTGGCGCGCGGTTTGCCCGTTATAATCGAAGCGCCACGGGCGCTGAGGTGATCGTATGAGCGCGAAAGCTTTCTTTGCCAAAGGCTGGCCTACCCGATTGGCCTTCTATATGGGGAAATTTTTCCCGCCGCGCGCCGGCAACTTCATCGCAGGCGCGGCGGCCCGGATGCTCGTGGCGCTCAAGCCGGATGTCTATCACGTCGCCAAAGTGAACCTCCGGCACGTCCTCGGCCCGGATGCGACTGAAGAGGAGCTACATCAACTGATGTATCGCCTCTTCCAGCAGGCCGCGCGCAGCTACTACGAACTGTTCAACAACATCGGATCGGGCCGGGTAGATGTGACGCAGTTCAAGCCGCCGGTGCGACTCTCCTCGGAGGCCGAGTTATATCTGACAAGGGCATTGGCGTCGGGGCGCGGCGTCTTCATCGCTGCGTGCCACATGGCTAACTTCGATTTGGCCGGCCTGGCCTTGGGGCAATTGATGCCCGTACCGCTGCAAGTCCTCTCTCTGGCCGACCCGGAGCCGGGCTTCGAGGTCTTCAATCAATTGCGGGAGGAGGGCGGCGCGCTGCTGACGCCGATCTCCCCGGCCTCGTTGCGGAGCGCGATGCGACGCCTGAAGGAGGGCGGCGCCGTCATCACGGGCGTGGATCGGCCCATCGGCGCGGGCGACGAGCTGGTGGAGTTCTTCGGCGCGCCGGCTCGGATGCCCTTGGGCTACATCCGCATCCCCCTGCGGACGGATTGCCTGGTCGTCACCGCGACCGCGCGCTACACAAACGGTGAGTATCAGATCATCGCCAACCCGCCGCTGGAGATGATCCGCACGGGCGACCGCGCGCGTGATCAGCAAGTGAATGTGCAGCGCATCTTGGCCCAATTTGAGGAATTCATCCGCCAGCAGCCCGACCAATGGATGATATTTGTCCCTGTCTGGGTTGGCGAGCAGGCGGGCTATCCCCAGAACTTAGCGCTTTCCTGAGACCCCATGCCCAAACTCAAAAAACTAGAAGCTCAAGGCTTTAAATCCTTCGCCGATGCCGTCGACTTCATCTTCCCGACGGGCATCGCCGCCATTGTGGGGCCGAACGGCAGCGGCAAGAGCAACGTCGCCGACGCGATCCGCTGGGTGCTGGGCGAGCAGCGGATGACGGCGATGCGCGGCCGCTCCGGTGAGGATATGATTTTCGCCGGCAGCAAGAAGCGCGCGCGGGCCGGATTGGCGCGGGCGGCGATTGTCTTCGATAACACCGATGGCTGGCTGCCGATGGAGTTCGCCGAGGTGACCGTCGAGCGGCGCACCTACCGCGATGGCAAGACCGACTACCTCCTCAACGGCAATAGAGTCCTCCTGCGCGATCTGCGTGACATCCTGGGGCGCGCCGGCCTGGGGCGGGACGCCCACCTTATCATCGGCCAGGGCCTGGTCGATCAGGTACTCTCCCTGCGCCCTGAGCAGCGCCTGGGGATTTTCGAGCAGGCGGCGGGCATCGCGCCCTATCGCCAGCGCCGCGAGGACGCCGCCGGGAAGCTGGAGGATACCCGCCACAATCTGGAGCGCGTGCAGGACATCATCGGCGAGATCGAACCTCGGCTCCGACAGCTTGAGAAACAGACGGCGCGACTAGACCAACACGCGCGGTTGACCAAAGCCCTTCACGAGACCTTGCGCGTCTGGTATGGTTATCGATGGGGCCAGGCGCTCTCTAAGCTGGATGCGGCCCGCCTGCTTGTGAAATATCGCGAGGACAAGGCCACTCAAAAATTAGAGGAGGCTGATGCGCTGACGGGACGGATCGCCCAATTGCGCCATGATCTGGCACAGCAGCGCGAGAGATTGGCGATGTTGCATCGCGAAAGCAGCGAGCGGCACACCGCGGCCGAGCGCCAGCAGCGCGAGTTGGCCGTCGCCCGCGAGCGCCGCCGGCAGATGCAGCAGCGGTTGGAGGAAAGTGAGGCGAACTTAGCGCCGCTCCGCGCCACCTTAGCGGAGCAGGAGCAGGAGATCGCGACGTTGGAGCAGGCGCGCGATGAGGCCGCCGCGCAGTTGGAGGCCGCTCAGGCCAAGCGTGATGAGGCAGAAGCCGCGCATCGCCAGGTGGAGCAGGAGCGCCGTGTGCTCTTGGGGCGGCAGAGTAAAATCCAATCCCAGGAGATGGAGCACCGACATCGCCTGACGACCCAGCAGAGTCGCCTGGAGCAGGTGGAGACGCGGATAGGCGAGTTGGCGGGGCGCACCGTCGAGTTGGAGCGGACGCTGGAGGACGCGGTGAGCCGCCGGCGCGCGCAGCAGCAGGCCGTAGCCGAGGCGCGCCGCGCGCTGGAGGCGGCGCAGGCGGAAGTCGATGCAGTCGAGGCGGAGGTGGCGGAGCTTCAGCGGCGCCAGGCCGTCGCCCGCGAGGAGAACGAGCAGCTCCGGCGCGAGTTGGGGGAGCAGCAGGCCGATCTCCAACAGGTCGCGGCGCGCCTCAAGGCGTTGGAGCGCTTGCACAACGAGGGCGCCGGGTTGTACGCGGGCGTCCACGCTGCGCTGCGCGCCGCCGAGCGCGATGAGTTGCACGGCCTGCCGGGAACGCTGGCGACGCTGCTCCACGTCCCGCCCGAGCTGGATCGCGCCATCGTCGCCGCTTTGGGGGGCCAACTCCAGAACATCGTGGCCCGGCGGTGGGACGACGCCCAGGCCGCCATCGCGTGGCTGAAGCGTCATCGCGCCGGGCGCGCCACGTTCTTGCCGTTGGATACTCTGCGCCCCTCGCAGCCGTTGCGCGTGCCGTCGGGGCCGGGTATCGTCGGCTTAGCGGCGGAGCTGATCGCCTACGACCCGCAATATCGCCCCGCCGTGCTGCTCGCGTTGGGCCGCACCGCTGTGACGGATGATTTGGACGCGGCGCGGGCGCTGCATCGCAAACTGCACGGCGGCTTCCAGATCGTCACGCTGGAGGGCGACATCGTGCGCTCCGGCGGCTCGGTCACCGGCGGGCAGAAGCAACAATCGCGCGGCGGGGAGCTGTTGAGCCGCGAGCGCGAGCGGCGCCAATTGCCGGAGGAGGTCGCCGCGCTGCAGCAGCGGGTCGAGCGGATGCAGGCGGCGTTGCGCGAGAACGAGGCGCAGGTCGCGGCGCTCTCGCAGGAGGCGGTGGCCGTCGCCGAGCGCCATCGCGATGCACAGCGCCGTCACAAAGAGGCCGACCGGGCGTTGGAGCAGGGTGTGCGCGCTCTGGAGAAGCTCATCCAGGAGACCGAGTGGCAGCAATCGCGGCTGGAGGAGCTGGAGGCCGAGCGGGCGGAGCTGACCTCGTCGCGTACTCAGTTGATCACGGCGTGCGAGCAGGCGGAGACGTCCTTAGAGGAGATCGCGGCGCACCGCCAGGAGGTCGACGGCGCGTTGGCGGCGTTGGACGCCTCCGGAACCTCCGCAGCGCTGGTTGAGCGGCGCACCCAGGTCGCGCTGCGCACCCAGGAGTACGAGAATCAGCGAGCGTTGCTGCGGGCGCGCCGGCGTGAGGCCGAGCGAATGGAGCAGCAGATCGCGGAGCGGGCGCGCCGTGTCGAGACATTGGAGACGCAGTTGGCGGCGTTGGCGGAGCAGTTGGCGGCGCTTCAATCGCGCTATGATTGTGTGCGCTCGGAGGCCGACACGCTCGCCGGGCAGATCCCGCCCTTGGAGAAGGAGTTGAAGGCGCAGGAGCAACGTCTATCGCGGACGGAAGCGCAAGAGACGGAGATCAAGCGCGTGTTGCGCACCGTTGAGCAACAGCTTTCCAAGGCGGAGATGGAGGCGCAGCGCTACGAGGAGCGCGTCCAGTCGCTGCGCCGCGAGATCGAGGAGACGTTGGACATCGTCGTGGCGGAGTTGCCGGCCTCGCTCGCCGGGCAGGAGCCGCTGCCTCTGGAGACCATCTCCTCGCCGCTGCCCGTCGTGCTGGCGCTGCCGGAAGGCCTGGAGCAGGAGATTCGTGACCTGCGCACCCAAATCCGCCGCCTGGAGCCGATCAATCCCGGCGCGCAGGCGGAATACGAGGAGGTCTCCGAGCGCCACACCTTCCTCCGCGATCAATTGCAGGATTTGGAGACCGCCTCCGCGCACCTGCGCCAGATCATCGCGGAGTTGGATGAGATGATGGACACCAGTTTCCGCACCACCTTCAAGGGCATCGCGTCGGAATTCTCGCGGATCTTCCAGATGCTCTTCAACGGCGGGGTGGCCAACTTGAAGTTGCAGGAGGACGAGGGCGAGATCATGGGGGTGCGGATCATCGCGCGCCCGCCGGGGAAACGCACCTCCGGCCTGGGGATGCTCTCCGGCGGCGAGCGCTCGCTCACGGCGGTGGCGCTGCTCTTCGCCATCATGCATGTCAGCCCGACGCCGTTCTGCATCTTGGATGAGGTCGATGCGATGTTGGACGAGGCCAACGTGGGGCGCTTCCGCTCGATGCTGCGCCAGCTTTCACGCCAGACGCAGTTCATCATCATCACCCACAATCGCGGCACCGTCGAGGCTGCCGACGCGATCTACGGCATCTCGATGGGCGAGGATGGCGTCTCGCAGGTGCTCTCCCTCAGCCTGGAGGATCTGCCTCCGTCCGAGGTGATCTAGGCGCGGCGATGGCTTGAAGTGAGGCGGCAACACAAAACCGGGCGCGCGAAGTCAAACTTCGCGTGCCCGGCGGTGTTTTATGGTGTTATTGAGTTGGTTATTTACCTTCTCGTTCCGTGGGTTTTTTAGGTCGGATGATAATTTGTTGGTTCGTTTTGATGATTTCGACATACTGACCTATCCACTCCTGGACGGCCTCCGGCGGTATTAATATACCCTGGGGCGTGATCTCCACCTTAATCTCGATTGCTGCTTCATTTTCTTTTGTAAAAGTCACGGGTTCCTCTATCGACTTTAGGAAATTCTTAACGTATCAGAAGATCAGACCCGCATAATCCTTAAGTTGTTTTATGTTTGCGAGTACATATCGTTGTTTGGGAAAATAATTGAGTATGATGGTTGATAGCACATAATCAAAAGAAACAGGGAATGTTCCATAATGAGGGCCGTCATGTTCCCTTAACTCACCTGGAAAATCTGGGCAGCGATTTGCTATTTCCTTATCTGCCCCCACATGCAAATGACAACATGGCTTTTTTAGTTTATCTGGTAGTAGTTCTAAATCAATACCATCTTTCGAAATGGGCTGCCCTTCCATTTCATAGTGAAAGAAAAATCCTGATGGGCGTTGATAGTGGTAAGCGTAGCTGATTACTTGGGAAGTTTCAGATTGTTTAATTAGAGTCTCGATTAGCTCCAGCTCCGATTCGTCTCGGAACTTAATCGTTAGAAACAAAGTTACCTTGCTATCTGAAATCGGGGCCGTGCTAAAGTTTTGGTCAATGATAACGTCCTGAAGATGAGTATATAGTAGGCCTCTTATGTATTGAGTATATTTCCCGAAATTTAGATTGCGAGAGAGCATTGTAGCTAGATTAGGTATCGATTACGCCAGGCTTCCCATAATGCTGCCCATTTTAGCATCTCTATGCTGCTTGGCATATTACCCTTTAACCACTGTTCGTAAAATTCCTCTGATTGCATACCGTATTTTATTTCTAGATTTAGCAGAATATCTTGCACATCTTCGCGTGAAAGGATTGGTGTGACGTTATCGACCTCACTGGCTGTAGATTCTGCTTTTTCTAATCTAGATGGCGAATCTGTAAAACTGCTTCCCCTTGTGATTATTCTTTGTTTATCAACTGCCTCTATGCTTACTTTTGAAGCATAATGAGTGCTATTGGGAACCAAAAAAGTCGAAGTAGAAGCTTGGCCTTCTAAATCCTCTTTTCTATCAAGATTCTTCGTCTGTCTTGATGATATTTTGACGTTCATCGGTTCTCCTCTCTTCTGTGCCAGAAAGACGGTTTACTAGCTCATCTGGCAAGATAATTTCTTGGAACTGTTCACCATAAACCTTCAAATATTTATCTAACAGGATACGTAGAGCTTCTCCCTGTTGAGGGCTCATCCGTACTCTCACAAGTTCACGTGTCTTAGCCCCATCCTTTGTAGGAGTGGTTAGATTAAATTCCAACGTTACTTCGTATATATTAGCACTTACTTTTATCGAATTAGTGTAGATATCTGGGATATTATAATTATCGTGTTTTATCTCATTCATATAGTTCCTCCTAGGCAGTGTTGGTTTTGATTGAGTTTACAGAGCATGTCTCTCGTCGCTTGGTAACATAGTACAATATTTTCCTCAAAAATCAAATTTCAGGAAAATTGAGATAGCTTTTCTGCCTTTTGTCAGGCTTGCGATGTTATCTGTTCATCCTCACACGTGATCCAGCGGCGGGATGAAGATGGGCAGGGGGAAGAGGGCGCGCAGTCCGGGCGGAAGTTCCGCCGCTTGGGGGATGGCCGGGCCGCCGAAGCAGAGGCGCGCGGCGTGGATGGGCGAGAGTGCGATGCGGGGTGCGGCGTGGCAGCCGGCCCGCACCTCGACCTGGCCATCAACGATGGAAAGCGTGGTCGCAGGCGAGGCTTCTGGAGATGTGACCTCGATGCAAGCGGCGACATCCCGGAGGCCGACGGCGCGGGAGTGTAGCCAGGGTTGGGCGGCTTTCAGCAATGCGGTGAGGTCGTTGACGCGATACATCCCGTTTTCCTCCAATTGCCACGCGGCGACGGCGGGCATCACGCGCGCGATGCGCGTCGCGTCCCACGCGGAGAGCGTCCAGGTCGTCTGCTCCCCGAAGGTCCAATCCAGCACAGCGTAGATCAGGCCAGCCTCGTCACCGGAAGCGGAGACCAACTCAATGAGTTGGAGAGCCTCGTCGTCTTCCTCGTCCCCTACCTGCGCGATGGCGTAGCCGCCCTCGTCGTCCGCCAGCCAGACGCGCAATCCCTGCTTGTGGAGTTGCTGCGTCAAGCGGGGACGGCGCGCGTGACAATCGGGGTGGGGCATCCATTCTGCGATGGCCGCTTCCGCCTCCCAGGGATGGACTTCCGAGACCGGCGTGGGCGTCACATCGGCCCAGTTGAGGGAGCGGCGCGAGAAGGTGAGGTGGTAGGCCGGCGCGGCGTTCTCCCAGCCGCAGGCGTTGTAGCGCTGGCGGTCGCCGCCCAGCCAGGCGACAGGATAATCGAGCCGGCGCATCTCGGCGATGACGTGCTGGAGGAGCGCGGTCATATAGCCGCGGCCGCGCGCTTGGGGCGCGGTGGAGACGGCGCCGATGCCGCCGACCTTAAGCGCCACACCGGCGGTCACTACCTCGATGGGGTAGAGGCCCACGTGCGAGAGAATCTCGCCGTCTTCCTCGATGACATAGGCCCAGTCGCAGGCCTCTTGCGTCGGCTGGTAGAGGTGCGGGTAGACGCGCTGGAAGAAGCCCACCGAGAGGCCGAAGGCCCGCTCGATGAAGCGTATCAGTTTCTCGAACTCTTCAACTCGGAGGGTGCGAATTTTGGTCATAACTGAGGTTTCCTTTCTAACTACCTGTTACTTTTTCAAGACCGATCTTAATCAGCAGTTACAGTAGATGCAAGCAGATAAAATTTCTATTTAGTTGCAAGATGTCATAAGGAATGGGTAGCGGAGGGGGGATTTCTCTGCTAGCTCTGTGTCAATTGATCTATACATCCCCCTAAGCGGCCCTAAAAGCAGCGCAGATATACGGGTTTGTGGGGAGCGCAGACCTACCTTTCTTACGTCGTTACAAGGTTGTGGATGGGATAGTACGATCGCGCCCGGCGAATTCCCGAAGAGCCAGAATTATTATAGCACATCCGCAGCTTTTGAGCTGGGCAGGCGCCCGGGGGTTTGTCTCGATGCCGCGTCGGATTATAATCAGTGATGAGGCGAGTTGGAAAAATGTGAGCCTTTACGGCGATTGCAAGACGTATCCGAGGATGAGGTGTGAGGATGGAGACAAAGATTTTGTTGATAGATGATGAGGCGCGGATTCGTCGCACGTTTGCGCGCAATCTCAGGATGGCGGGTTATACGGTTCTCACTGCTGAACATGGCGCGGCGGGGATCGCGCAATATGCTGAGGTGGGGCCGGATTTGGTCCTGCTCGATCTGCGGATGCCGGATATGGATGGTTTGGCGGTGCTCCAGACGATCCGCGAGCGTGATCCGGAGGCCAATGTGATTCTCATCAGCGGGCACGGTGAGAAAGATGCCGTGATCGCTGCGCTGCGGTCGGGCGCATCCGATTTTCTGCCCAAGCCGATTGATAATGTGACGCTGGAGAGCGCATTGCGCCGCGCTGAGGAGCGTATTCATCTCAAGCGGAAGTTGCGGGCCAGCCAGGAGGCGCTGCGGCAACACAACGCCCGGCTCGAGGCGGAGGTCAAGGTGCGCACCGCCGAGTTGGAACGTGAAATCGAGGTGCGCAAGCAGGCGCACGCGGCGCTGCGGGAGCGCGAGATCAAGCTGCGCGCGATCTTGAATGCGACGACTGCCGCCGTGGTGCTGTTGGATCGAGACGGTATCGTGCTGGATGCGAATCAGGCTTATGTAGCGCGGTTTGGGCTGACGTTGGAGGCGTTGGTCGGGCGTTGCGTGTGGGACCTCTTCCCGTCGGATGTCACAGCCTACCGCAAGGATCGGCTGGCTGAGGTCTTCACGTCCGGCGAACCGGTTCGCGCCGTGGATAAGCGCGAGGGGATGTAGAACGATTACGTCATCTATCCCGTGCCGGATATGCGCGGCGACATCACGAGTGTGGCCGTCTATGCTCAGGATATTACGGAGCGCAAGCGGGCGGAGGCGGCGTTGCGCGAGAGCGAGGCGCGCTTCCGCAGCTACGTGGATCACGCGCCCCACGGCATCTTTATCTCCGATGAGACAGGCCTTTATTTGGAGGTCAATCTCGCCGCGTGTGAGATATCGGGCTACGCGGCGGATGAGTTGCTCCAGATGCATATTTCGGAGTTGTGGTTGCCGGAAATGCACGCTCTGGCTACGCAGCACTTTCGTCATCTATTGGAGACCGGCTATGCCAGCGAGATTGCGGTTATCACATATAGTTACCACTGGGCTGATGACCACAATCATCTGATTCGACGATGGGACAATACGCCCCATTTCCCTGACGTACAAAATTTCCCTTATCACGTCCACGAGGAAAGCGATGATGCAGTTGCACCCAGCGAACCGATGAGTATTTTTGTCGTGCTGGATGAGATTACATCCCATTTATAGCGCCCCTTGTGAAAATCGACACACGACTTGATCCCGCGCCTTTCCCCCTCACGGCCCCAGTATGGGACGCGGATTGCCCGTTCCCTCATACGGGGGGATGGGATACGGTTCCTCCAGCAGGAAGGCGCGAATGGTCGCCCCCAGTGCTCCCCCCTGCGTGAGTTGGATCATGTGCCCCGCGTCCGCGAAGTAGATGACCTTCTCGTTGAGCAGCGTCTCTCGATATCGCTGAATCACGCCCCACGGGATGTAATCGCACTCAGCCGCTAACACCAGGCTGGGCGTGAGGTTTTCCTCCAGCGCCGGGCGCGGATCGGGTAGGGTCTGCTCGCTCAGCTCGGTCTGCACCTGCACGTAGTGGTTGAACGCCGCTTCAGCAGCATTGATCTCCGGCGCGAGCGCGCTGTGCCGCCCGCAGACCCACAGCTTGGCCGTGAAGGCCTCCTCCAGCAGGGCGCTCATCTCTGCCTACGATGCCATATTCTCCGCCGCCTCCGGGCCATAGACGGAGAGTGCCGCTGCTAAGAGCAGGCGCGGTTCGAAGACCGGGTTTGGGCCGAGCGGGGCGCCGGTGCGGGCGTAGATATCGAAGAAAGAGGCATCGTCTGCCAGCGGCGTCGGCGAATGGAAGATGACCCGCGTCACGCGCTCTGGATAGCGGCTCAGATAACGCGCGGCCAACTCAGTGCCCGCCCCTTGGCCGATGAGGATTATCTCATTGACGCCCAACTCGTCCCGGATCGCGGGAACGATGTCTGTTGAATGTCAATCGTGTCAATCGTCAATTATGGGACACAGAAAAAACGTTCCGGGAGGATCTGCTCTGGGGACGGCATTATCTTCTATCCGGTGCAGGTGAAAGTATAACGCACGAGGTGAAAAAGTCCTGGCGTGCGTTATGTTGCCCAGGTCCAGACCACATCCAAACTTGGCTGAGAAGGTAACTGCCGGAGGCCGAAGTTGATGTAGCTGTGCGCGCCCTGGTGCAAGGTCTGACCTTGTGAGCGGGACTTGCTCAATAGATGAAATCGTCGTCCACGCGGTGTAGGCGGAGCCTGAGTGGCGGGCTGTACGGTGCACGTGACGAAAAGGCCGGTTCGTGCGCCGTACAGCCCATTGTCAGCCTAGCGTGTCCAGAAGGGTTGTACGACGCACGAGGACAAGTTAGGACAAAACCGCCGTTTCGTGCATCGTACAACCAAGGCGAATCCCTGTTTGTTACCCGGTATGTTTCCCCGTGAAATAGGATGTTCTGAAATAGCCTCGTTGTCTCGTTGCTCCAACCGACGGCGATCCCCGTCAAACCCAGATCTTCAGAAGCAAGCACTGCCTCACAGCGGACACTCAGGGCGTCAATGATGTGCGACTGATTGCCGTCATGCCCTCGTTGGGAGCCTGGCCGCACCTCGCTGAGAGGGAAAGACTGTGCTGGCGTCCTTCGTGGCCCCATCGGATGCGGTGCGCCTGCGCAGCATTATCGACGGTACCGTCGTAGAACGCCATCGGGCTGGCGCTGCTGGGCGCGGACGCGGTTCCGCTTTCTGCTGGTGTGGGTTGCTCACTCGTTGTTGTGGCACTCCCCCTGCGCCCTCAATGCC
>CAZCAI010000123.1:0-15537 GCA_964496595.1 uncultured Anaerolineales bacterium | reverse complement strand
ACACCGTCACCGTGTGCAACGTCAGCACGGATACCGCGCTGCACAAGCTCTCCGTCGTGGATTCGCTCATCCCCGGCGTCGACGCCGAGTTCGCGCCGACCCTGGCGGCGCAAACCTGCGAAACCCACGTCTTCACGCGCGAGGTGCTGCCCGACGATCCCCACACCTTGATCAACTACGTCACTGCAACCTATCAGGTCGATCAACTGTCTCACACGATCACCGCCACGGACAGCCACAGCGTCCAGATCGTGCGTCCCGGCTTGACCGTGGACAAGGACGGCCCCGACATCGCCATGCCGGGCGACGCCCTCACCTACACCATCACCGTGTGCAACGTCAGCACGGATACCGCGCTGCACAAGCTCTCCGTGGAAGATTCGCTCATCCCCGGCGTCGACGCCGAGTTCGCGCCGACCTTGGCGGCGCAAACCTGCGAAACCCACGTCTTCACGCGCGAGGCGCTATCCGACGATCCCCACCCTCTGACCAATTACGTCACCGCGACCTATCAGCTCGATCAACTGTCTCACACGATCACCGCCACGGACAGCCACAGCGTAGAAATAGTCCGCCCTGATCCGTCGCCCACGCTCACGCTGACCAAGTCAGGCACTGACATCGAAGTGGAGATAGGAGACGCCGTCACATACACCCTCACTGCGTGCAACAACAGCACGAATACGATCTTGCATAAGCTCTCCGTGGAGGATACGCTGATCCCCGATGTAGACGCCGCGTTTGCCGCCGCGTTGTCCACCGACACATGTGAAACTCGCACCTTCACGCGGACCATTTTGATCACAGACCCATGTCGATTAGTCAACTATGCCACGGCCTATTATCAAGCGGAAGGCTCATCCGACGTGATCTCGGCTACCGATCACCATATCGTGAACATCGCGTGTAACATCGAGGTCGCCAAGACAGGGCCAACCTTGTCGACAGCCGGGGAAACGCCAACCTACACCATCACAATCTGCAATCCGACCATCACCGAGACGATGCACAAAGTCAGCGTCGTTGACAGCCTCATCCCAGACATCGACTCGCGCTTCAGCCCCACATTAGCGCCGCAACAATGTGATCGTCAACACATCACGCGCACTGTGCAGGAGCACGATCCAGATCCCCTCATCAATCTCGTCACGGCCACATATACGTATAGCCAACCGTTAGAGGATGATCCCCACGGTCACCGTGACATCGTTGTCATCGATAGCGATGACCATGAGATCAACCTGTTTCAGCCTGAGATTGAGGTAAAGAAATCCGGCTCGTCGCGGGGTAAGACGTGCGGCGGGCCTATCACCTACACCTTTGACATCACAAACATCAGTTCACCGGATACGCCGGCGCTGATACTCGATAATGTCATCGACCAAGGCCGTCAGTGGGCGGGGCTGGGCGACCTCACCGCAGCGGCGCGGGAGGCTGGCTGCGACAAACTTCTCCCTGGTGAAACTTGTCATTTCGAGTTGACCTTTAAACACGAGATACCGGGGGCCTTCATCAACACCGTGACCGCCGCCTACCATCCGCAGGGCTTCACCCGGCCCGTCACCGCCACAGGCTCGCACGCCGTCGCCATCGAAGCTTGTTACGTGGATTTACGGGTGGACAAACAAGGCCCAGAGACAGTCCAGTCGAACGCCCTCTACACCTCAACCATCATCGTACAAAACCAGGGCAATTACACCGCCACGAACGTCATCGTGACCGATACGCTGCCCTCGGACGCCGAGTACATCGGCTACGGCTGGCTACCGGTGAGCAACACGACCTACATCTCCAACGTAGGGACGTTAGTTCCGGGGCAAAGCATCACCCTCCATCTGACGGCGCGGGCGCCATGGCAAGAACTTTACGTTGCGAACAAAGACCTGGGCACCGTCGATGTCTTCGACGTCACCGATACCGACCTGAAAAATCGCGTAGAAGTCAGCGCGCGGGAATTAGAATGCGCAGACCAGCCCCACAACGAAACCATCTTCTTGAATGTCGGAGGTCAGCAGAGGATGTGCTCGCTATGTGATCACATCGCCTTTCACACAACGCGCGTACAGAGCAACGACGCGCTATCCAGAACCATCACGCTCTGCCCCCAAGGCGACTGTCACCCCTACGACCTGGCCGTCCAGTGGCCCTATCTATACGTTACAGATCTAGGATTGAGCGAAACTATGGCCCTGCCGGGACATCTATACATTGTAGATCTGCAATCGTATTATGTCCGTCATGTAATCGAGTTAGGCGCGCGTTCCCGCAAAGTATTAGTCCACAATGATCGCCTCTACATCACCAACTACAGTAACCATTCAGATTATGGCCTTAGCGTGGTGAACGCCAACCCACCTTTTAATCTCCTATGCGAAGAAGAACCCGGCGGCTTCTCCGACCTCACATTAGACACGCAACGCGACCTTATTTATGTGACACGACCAGAAGACAATGTTCAATCTGGGCAAGTAATCGCAAGGAAAGGAATCTGGCAATTACCCGCCGCCGCCACATGCGGAGATCTGGATTTTAAGCATGTACTAAGTATGGAGGAAGAGCCTGATAAGCATCTACATTCCATCTATTATGCTGATGCAGAAGACCGCGTCTACACCTCTCTGGGATGGAACCACGAACTCCGCAGCTATGCCCCTGATACCTGGGAAGAACTTTCACGCTATACGACCCCCAAACAAGGCGTTCCTATCTATGGCCACATCGAATATGGCATAACCGGGATCGGGCAATGCATCTTCGTCAGTGCATTTAGGGATAACGCCATCTTTGCATTGATGAACGGCCCCTGTACAGAATCATCACCTCTTACCCTCGGCCCCCCTGCGTGTTCCCTCTACCTCCCGCTTCTCAACCGCAACTACGCCTTCCGCCCCGCGCTTACCTACCCGACAACGCAAGTCTGGTCATTAGGCGACAGCGAACCGAAAGGACTAACTGCCTTTGACGGACGATTATTCATCGCAACGCCAAAACCCTCTCTCCAAGCGTGGGATACCTTCACCGAGATGAACCCCCAAAGGGGCGAGGTCATCAGAGAAACACCCGTGCTAGGCGCTTGCGTTCCAACTAAGGACGAATGCCCCACGCCCAACACATTGCTCATCGTAAATCGCTCTCAATTGGAAAATAGATGAGGGACCGCCGGTAAATCAAGCCCCCCACGCGCAAAGCAGATTGCTTTGCGCGTGGTTTCCTCTTATGCTCCCGCCCCCTCATCCAACAATCTGCTGAGGAGAGCGACGGCTGATTATCGGAAAGCGTCTTGCCGCGCACCTCGCCGAGGATTAAAATCCCCGGCTACTAAGCGCAAGTCAACTGAAGTTGACTCTATTTCTACGCGGGTTACTTACAGTCGGTCTTCAGCCGACTTCAGCTTTTAGCCTGCGATTTATCCGCAGGCACAGGCGGCATAAGCTGACTTTCCCGACGATCAAGCGTTACACTCATCTGCTGCGAAATTAATTACCCATCGCCGCGATTCTATGCTATAATAAGACCAGATGGGACGTAGTTCAACGGTAGAATGCCCGGCTGTTAACCGGAAGGTTGGAGGTTCGAGTCCTCCCGTCCCAGCTTGAACTAAAACCCCCGGATCCTAGCTCCTAGGCCGGGGGTCTGTTGCATTACAGTCCCCAGATCACCCCGTGTTGATAACCTATAAATCAGTCCACCGAGGAGAGATATACTTATGTCTTCCAACACAAACCGTCAAGTTGAATTACGCGCCCCCGAAGAAATCCGCATAATCGAATCGCCGCGTCCCACCCCTGGCCCTGGTGAACTGCTCATCCGTGTGGCGAAGGTGGGCATCTGCGGTTCCGATCTACACGCCTATCACGGCAAACACCCCTTCATCGAACTGCCCGTGACGCCGGGCCACGAATTCGCCGGCGCCGTCGCGGAGGTCGGCGAGGACATCGTCGCCTTCGCTCCCGGCGACCGCGTGACGGTCGAGCCATCGCTCGTCTGCGGCGAGTGCTACAACTGCCGCCACGGACGCTACAACATCTGCGAACACCTCAAGGTGATCGGCTGCCAGACGCCCGGCGCGATGGCTGATTATCTAGTCGTACCCGCTGCGAAGGCGCTGCACCTACCCGACGCGCTCTCGTGGGATCAGGCGGCGCTGGCGGAACCGTTGGCCGTCGGCGTCCACATCGTGCGCCTGGCCGCGTTCGCTCCCGGCGCCGATGTGCTCATCTTAGGCGCGGGGACTATCGGCTTGATGACGTTGCAGGTGGCCAAGGCGCACAACGCGGGCCGCGTGATGATTACGGATGTTCTGCCGGAGCGGCTGGCGCTCGCCCGCCAACTCGGCGCGGACTTTGCCATCAATCCCCAAGAAGAGGACCTGATGACGGCCCTGGAAGAGCATTTTGGCCCATCACGCGCCGATCTGATCCTGGAATGCGTGGGCGTCGCCGCGACCGCGCGCGACGCCGTGCGTGTAGCGCGCAAAGGCTCCCGCATCATCATCGGCGGCGTCTACGAGGAGGACGTGCCGGTGCAGTTGGGCCTGGTGCAGGATCGCGAGCTGGAGCTGATCGGCGCGCTGATGTACGCCGGCGCCGACTTCGCCACCGCGCTGCGCCTGCTCTCCGGCGGCGAAGTGCGCGCCGCACCGCTGATCAGCCATCGCTTCCCCCTGCCGGACGCGGCAGAGGCGTTCGCCGTCGCAGACCGCCGCGCTGAAGCATTGAAGGTCCTGATCGAGATCAACGATGCTGAGTAAGACCGCCCCCAATCGCCGCGATCGTACACCTACCTTAGCGAGCACTTCCTCCCCCAACTCCGCGCGCGCGGCGTGGACGAGACGACCATCCGGCAACTAACGTGGTATAATCCATTCGTGGCGTTCGCGCGGTGAGGCTAAAAGAGCACCGCAAAGAGCGCAGGAAATTTACCCGTCGCTCAAAGGGAATTGCCAAATCCCCGCCCCAAAAATCAAAGGCTTGGATCTAACAATCCAGGTCGAGCAATGACAAAATGAAAAGGAGCCAACCATGCACGGCTATGCAGGCAAAATATTGCGGATCAACCTGACCACCCAAGAGATCACCATCGAAGAACCCGACGAGCACTTTTACCGCCGTTATATGGGCGGCTGGAATTGGATCGCCTACTATCTGCTCCGCGAGGTAGCGCCCGGCGTCGATCCGCTGGGGCCGGATAACCTCCTGATCTTCGCCACCGGCGCCATCACGGGCGCGCCCATCGGCGGGGCGGGACGCAGCCACGTGGGCGCCAAATCCCCGCTGACCGGCGGCTTCGGCGAGGCAGACGTGGGCGGCTGGTGGGGCGCGGAGTTGGCGCACGCCGGCTTCGACGCCCTCCTCATCACCGGCCAGGCCGAGACGCCCGTCTATCTGTGGATCAAGGACGGCGAGGCCGAGATTCGCTCCGCCGAGCATCTGTGGGGCAAGCTCACGGCGGAGACCGAGGCCGCGATCAAGGAGGAGTTGGACGAGTCACGCGCGCGCGTCGCCCAGATCGGGCCGGCGGGCGAGCGCCAGGCGCGCATCGCGGCGATTATGCACGACATCAACCGCGCGGCCGGCCGCACCGGCCTCGGCGCAGTGATGGGATCAAAGCGCCTGAAGGCCGTCGTCGTGCGCGGTACGGCCAAAAAGGAGTTGGCCGATGCCCCGGCCCTGCGCGACCTGGCCCAGTGGTTCGCCCAGCACTTTCCCACCACCTGGGGCCAGGGCTTGCAGGAGTTCGGGACGGCCAACAGTGTTCATCAGCACTTGCAGGGCGGGTTGCCGACGCGGAACTTCCAGCAGGGCGTCTTTGACGAGGGTTGGGAGGCCATCACCGGCATCGCGATGGCCGAGACCGTGCTCAAAGATCGCGACACCTGCTTCGCCTGCCCCGTCGGTTGCAAGCGCGTGGTGGAGATCACCGAGGGCGAGTATCCCGTCGATCCGGTCTACGGCGGGCCGGAGTACGAGACGTTGGGCGCACTGGGGTCGAGTTGCGGCGTCGGCGATCTGGCCGCCATCTGCCGGGCCAACCAGCTCTGCAACGCCTACGGCCTGGATACGATCTCCTGCGGGGTCTCGATAGCGTGGGCGATGGAGTGCTTCGAGCGGGGGCTGCTCGCGACGGAGGACACCGGCGGCCTTGAGTTGCGCTTCGGCGACGCAAAGGCGATGGTGCGACTGGTAGAGCTAATGGGCCGGCGCGAGGGTTTCGGCAAGTTGCTCAGCGAAGGCGCCTATCACGCCGCGCAGGAGATCGGGCGCGGCGCCGACCTGGTAATGCACGTCAAGGGCCAGGAGCTTCCGATGCACGAGCCGCGCATCAAATTCGGGCTGGGCGTCGGCTACGCACTCTCCCCCACCGGCGCGGATCACATGCACAACTTCCACGACGTGAGCTACCAGACCGAGGAGGGCATGGCCGCGATGCACCCCTTCGGCATTTTAGAGCCGCTCCCCTTCGACGATCTCAGCCCGGCCAAGATGCGCCTGGCCTCCGTCATCATCCCCTGGCAAACGCTCTACAACGTCCTGGGCTACTGTATGTTCGTGGGCGCTATGATCAGCCACCTAAAGATCGTGGAGATGATGCGCGCCATCACGGGCTGGGACACCTCGCTCTACGAGCTGCTCAAAGTGGGCGAGCGCGGCTACACCATGGCGCGGGCCTTCAACGTCCGCGAGGGGCTGACGGTGGATCGCGACCAGTTGCCCGACCGCTTCTTCGAGCCATTCGAGGAAGGCCCTTCGCAAGGCAACGCCTTGCCGCCGGAGACCTTCGAGCACGCGCGCCGCACCCTCTATCAGATGCTGGGTTGGGACGCGACGACGGGCATCCCCACCACCTGGAAATTGCAGGAGCTGGGCATCCCCTGGGTCGCAGAGGAATTATAACGATATTCGTTTAGGTGCAACGCACTTGGATTTAAGCAACAGTTACACCCCATACCAGATACGACTGACCATAAGCCCAAAAGTGCGTTGCACTTGATTATCACACAACGACCACGAGGCATCGCCGGAACAGGAGGCAACCTATGATCCGAGTATTATATGTAGAAGACGATCCCTCTCAACGGGAGTTGGTCAATCAACTGTTGAAGCTATCCCACATCGACGTGGCCCTGGCCACCAACGGGCGGGAAGGGCTGAAGAAAGCCACAAGCTGGCGCCCGGACATCATCCTGATGGATCTGCGGATGCCGGAGGTGAGCGGCTTCGACACCATCGAGATGCTCCAGGCCGCTCCGGAGACGGCGGATACCCCCATCGTCATCCTTTCGGCCTGGCGCAGCGAGCGCCACGATCAGCGCGCCCGCGAGTTGGAGATCAAATGGTACATCACCAAGCCCTTCGATCTGGACGAATTGGTCACGACGATTCAAGAAGCATATCGCGAATCAACAGGTTAAGGACAATATACAATGAACAACAGACCACCTATGCAATTTCCACCCGTATGCGCGTGGTGCGGACAGCGCCCACCGCAAGCCAGCCGCGCGGTCAAACTACGCAGTAGCAGTAGCTCTCGCCACAGAGTGCGCATAGATTTTTCCGCGCCGATATGCGAAGAATGCAAAACCTACGCTCAGAAGCTCGAGGAGAACAATCGCAAGATAAACCGGGTAGTCACTCTATTCTCCTTCGCACTGGGGTTGATTCTGTCGGTCTTGCTCCTGATAGGAGATGAACTCGTGCTGGTGATCATCATGGGGCCGGTCTTTGGCCTGCTCATTGCGAGTGTGGTGATGGGGGTGTTAGCGATCACGGGCCTTGAAAAGCGATGGCGCAAGCGCGAAGTTGGCGATCCGCCGCCGGGCTATGCCAGCGACAACTCGGATCCCTGCGGATTGTATACCTCCGGCACAATACGCTTCTACAATGAAGCGTACCACGCGCAATTCACGGCGCTCAATCCAGCGCGAGCGTGGCGGCCCAAGTCGTAGAAAGAGATCTCGTAAGCGCTGTCTTCAATGTAGGGCAAAGGGGTTCTCGATTTGACAACTCGTAAAACGTATTGCGTATTACGTAATATCTTTCATTAAAGATAAGCTCAACCTCGGAGATTATACTGTGCCCCAAAAACTTGTCGCGGAACAATACAAAACCTCGGATAACTTGGAAGCGCGCGTCCAACTCCACGCCCGCTTCAACCGCAACACGACGCCCTGGCATCGCTGGGTCTTCGATCACATCGACCCGCACATCCTCACGCATGGGCGCATCCTGGCGTTGGGATGCGGGCCGGGCGGATTGTGGCGGCAGAATCGCGACCGCATATCCGCCGGTACAAAGCTCGCGCTCACCGATTTCTCGCCAGGGATGGTAGCCTCGGCGCGCGCGCAGCTTGCGGATCTACCCCGCGCGCCGCTGTTCGCCGTGGTCGATGCTCAAGCGATTCCCTTTAGGACCGCGCATTTCGACGCGGTCACCGCCCACCACATGCTCTACCACGTGCCCCATCGAGCGCGGGCGTTGCGCGAGATCCGTCGCGCGCTCGCGCCGAGGGGGACGTTCTACGCCTCGACCGTGGGCGAGGATCACATGCGCGAGTTGTGGGAACTGGTCGCGCCGTTCGCGCCGGGGATCCTAAAGTCAGCACAGCAGGTAACGCGGGGCTTCACGCTGGAGAACGGCGCGGCGCAACTCGCGCCTCTCTTCGACGAGGTACACGTTGATCATTACGAGGACGGCCTCGTCGTCCCGGAAGCCGCGCCCTTGATCGCCTACGCGCGCTCGTCGCTGACGATGCTCGCCCACCCCGCGTTCGATGCCAAGTCGCTGGCCGCCTTCGGCGAGGAAATCGAGCGCCGCATCGCCACCGACGGGCCAATAACAATCACGAAAGCCTCCGGCCTCTTTGTAGCAAGGTAACCAAGCGCGACTTTAGACTTTCTGACTCTAGTACAACGCGGCGGAAGTCCATCCTCAGTTAGCCCCGCTCAGAGCGGATCGTCAGATCCGCGACTCTACGTCGGAACGGGGAACTGACGTTCCCCTTGGAGCAAATTCAACTGGGGAGTTATTTATGCCGCGATGTACTAGACTTTCAATTTTTAAACACAGGCAGGTGAATTATGGGAGAATGGTTTGGCAAAGATTGGAGCGGCGCGCCGTTTGTGCTCTTCTCGCGCGCCCATTGGATTGCGCTGGGGCTGGCGGCGTTAGGCGGTCTGGCGCTCCTGCGCCTCCGCCGGACAGATATGATGTGGCATCGGCGCGTGCGCTACGGCCTGGCCATCATTTTGCTGGTCAACGAGACGCTCTGGCACCTCTGGAATTGGACGACGGGCCAGTGGTCGCTTCAGACGACGCTCCCGTTGCATCTGTGCAGCGTGCTGGTCTTCCTCAGCGCGTGGATGCTGATCACCGAAAACTACACCATCTACGAATTCGCCTACCTGCTGGGCATTCCCGGCGCGATGCAGGCCCTGCTCACGCCCGACGCGGGCATCTACGGCTTCCCGCACTTCCGCTTCTTCCAGGTCTTTATCTCGCACGGCGCGATTGTCATCAGCGCGCTCTATATGACCCTTATAGCGGGCTATCGACCCCGGCCCGCGTCCCTGTGGCGCGTGGGCCTTATCTCGAACCTCTATATGATCGTCGTGGGCGTCATCAACGTCCTCATCGGCAGCAATTACCTCTACATCGCGCATAAACCGGCGACGGCCAGCATCTTGGATGCGCTGCCGCCGTGGCCGTGGTACATTTTATGGATTGAAGGCCTGGGCATCGTATCGATTTTACTGATGTACGCCCCTTTCGCGCTTCGAGATTGGCAAGAACGCACCCGCAAATCCATTGCCAACGTCTAAGAGCGTGCCCAGAACAACCGACGTCGCATTTTACATTCGGGACATGCCTGTGCGCGGCGAGCTGATCCTGGCGCCGCTCTCCGGCTACAACGATCAACCCTTCCGGCGCATCTGCCGCGAGATGGGGGCGGCGCTGGTCGCCACCGGGCTGCTCTCCTCGCGGGCCATCATCTACAACTGGGAAGGGCAGCGCTCGCGGCAGATGCTGCGCTTCCACCCCGACGAGCGCCCGCTCGTGGCGCAGCTCTACGGCAGCGAGCCGGAGGAGATCGCCGAGGCCGCCCAGCGCATCGCCCCGTTAGGCATCGACGTCATCGACCTCAACCTGGGATGCGCCAAGCCCAAGATCGTCAAGAATGACAACGGCGCGGCGCTGCTCCAACATCCCGCCAAGATCGGGCGGATCATCGCGGCGCTCACCCGCGCGGTCGCGCTGCCCATCACGGCCAAGATCCGCCTGGGCTGGGAGGCGCGCAACTATTTAGAGGTCGCGCGCGTGCTGGAGGAGAGCGGCGCGGCGGCCATCGCGGTACACGGGCGCACAGCCGCGCAGGGCTTCCAGGGCGCGGCGGATTGGGATGCCATCGCGGAGATCAAGGCCTCCGTCGATCTACCCGTGCTTGCCAGCGGGGATGTCAAAGAAGTGGCCGACATCGCGCGCATCCAGGCGCACACCGGCTGCGATGGCGTGATGATTGGGCGGGCGGCGCTGGGCCACCCGTGGATCTTCCAGCGCCGAGATCGCGCCGACATCCCAACCCAGGAGCGCTTCGCCGTGATGCGCCGCCATCTCCAGATGATGTTGGCCTTCCACGGACGCCATCACGGCCTGCTGCGCTTTCGCAAACACCTCAGCAACTACCTGCGCCACGCCGACGTCCCCCGCTCCACTCGCGTCGCCCCGCTCCAATGCAATGATCCCCAGGAGCTACTGGATTCCCTACGAGACGTCTCATAGCGCCTGTGTTGAAGAGTCGCCAAATTGGGATATACTGGAAGTTGGAGGTTGGAAGTTGGAAGTTGGAAGTTGGAATTTAGAATTGCGAATTGCGAATTGCGAATAATGCTATTGAGTAAAGATTCTAAATTCGCAATTCAAAATTCATCATTCGCAATTGGAGTCGATATGCCAAACACCAAAATTAACATCCCCATCGAGGAAGTCGCCAAATATCCCCGGCCAGGGATGGCGATCCCATCGCATCTCACGTTCAGCCCGGACGATGCGTGGATCGCCTACCTTCACAGCACGGAAGGGACGCTGACGCAGCAACTCTTCGCCTTCGACCCGGAGACGTGTGAGGCGCGGGTCTTAATCACGCCCGATGAGGCCGGCGAGACGGAGGCCACGCTCTCTGCCGAGGAGAAGCTGCGCCGCGAGCGCGCCCGCACACTGGCGTTGGGCATCACGCGCTATGCGTGGGGCAAGGGCCAGCGCCTCCTCGTGCCGATCAACGGCGAGTTGTACGTCCAGGACGGCGTCGAAGGATCGCTGCGCAAGTTGGTGGGCAAAGAGGCCGGCCCGGTGATCGACCCGCGATTCTCTCCCGACGGGGAGCAAATCGCCTACGTCCAGGACGGCGCGCTCCACGTCGTGCCCTTCGCGGGCGGGGACCCCCAGGCGCTGACCACGCCGCCGGAGGGGCGCACGCACGGGCTGGCGGAGTACATCGCGCAGGAAGAGATGGCGCGCGCGCACGGCTTCTGGTGGTCAGAGGACAGCACCGCACTCGCCTTCGTCGAGGTGGACGAGAGCCACATCCCGCCGTATCGCATCATGCACCAGGGCCAGGACGCCACCGGTGAGGCAGCAGAGGAGGTGCATCGCTACCCCTTCGCCGGCGCCGCGAACGCCCGCGTCCGCTTGGGCGTCATCTCGGCGGCAGGCGGCCCCATCCGCTGGATGGCTCTGGGGAAGGATGAGGACATCTACCTGGCGCGCGTATGCTGGCTGCCTGACGGCGATCTGACCGCGCAGGTGCAAAATCGCGCGCAAGATGAACTGCGGCTCCTGCGCCTTGATCCGCAGACGGGCGCGGCTCGCGTCCTGCTGACCGAGACCAGCGACGTGTGGATCAACCTGCATCGCCTCTTCCGGCCGCTCAAGGCGGGCGGATTCCTCTGGGGATCCGAGCGCGATGGCTTTATGCATCTCTATCGCTACGATGCCGAAGGCGCGCTGGTGCGCCAGCTCACTTCCGGCGCGTGGATGGTGGAGGAGGTGAAGGGATTGGATGAGGACGCCGGGAAAGTGTACTTCACCGGCACCCGCGATCATCCGACGGAGCAACATCTCTACGAGGTTCCGCTGGAGGGCGGCGAGGTGCGACGGCTCACGCACGGGCCGGGCACGCACGAGGTCGTGCTGGATCACGCCTGCGAGCGCTTCATCGACGTGTACAGCGAGTTGGATCTGCCGCCGACGGTGATGCTCCGCTCGCTTCACACAGAAAAAGAGGGCGGCGAGACCATCTGCCCCATCTACGAGCAGCGCGATCCCCGCATCGACGCGATAGGGTTAAAGCCGCCGGGCCTGGTCGAGTTCGAGAGCCGCGACGGCGCCACGCTCTACGGCGCGGTCTACGTGCCGGACGACGCCGAGTTCGGGCCGGGGCCGTACCCGACCATCGTCAGCGTCTACGGCGGGCCGCACGCGCAGCTCGTGCGCTACAGTTGGGGATTGACGGTCGATATGCGCGCGCAATATCTCCGCAGCCTGGGCTTCCTGGTCTTCAAGTTGGATAATCGGGGCAGCGCGCGACGCGGCCTGGCATTCGAGGGCGCGATCCGCCATCGGATGGGCGCCGTTGAGGTGGAGGATCAGGTCGATGGCGTACGCTGGCTGGTGAATCAGGGGCTGGCCGATCCGGCGCGCGTGGGCATCTACGGCTGGAGCTACGGCGGCTACATGGCACTGATGTGCCTGGCGCAGGCGCCGGAGACCTTCCACGTGGCGGTCGCGGGCGCGCCGGTCACAGATTGGGCGGGCTACGACACGCACTACACCGAGCGCTATATGAGCACGCCCGCGCGCAACCCGGAGGGGTATCGCACGGGCAGCGTGATGACGCACGTGGAGAAGATCGCGGGCGACCTCCTGCTCGTCCACGGCCTGATCGACGAGAACGTCCACTTCCGCCACACAGCGCGCCTGATCAATGCCCTGATCCGCGCGCGCAAAACGTACGATCTCCTGCTCTTTCCCGACGAGCGCCACGTGCCGCGCCACGAGAAGGATCGCATCTATATGGAGGAACGCATCCGCGACTACTTCCTGGAACACCTGATGCACCGCGACGGGTGATCGAAGCCGAGATAACGTCACAGCCCGCAGGCAATAAGACAACCTGCGGGCTGTTTTGATGTTACCAAATTGCTTCCAGGGGATCGTCAGATCACTGTGACAAGGTCCCCCAGCCAAGAGCCGGCTTAACGATTGCTGGCATTATAAATTGCCTCGGCGTCGCCACCACCAGCGGTGTTGACCACGTTGACCACAGCTACAATATCTTCATCCGCCGTGATCAAGACCGATCCCTTAAAGCCAGTTTGTGGCGCAAAGAAGAAATCCATTCTCTTGCCCCCAATGATCTGGTTGAGTTGGTGTCCTACCCAATCGCCATCAGTATCGTAATACTCAAGGTCGACAGTAACCTCGTAGAAACTGATGTTCTGCACCGCAATACCCGCGGTCCAAGACCCATAATTATGATAAACTAACGGCCCTAAAACTGTCCGACTGCCATTTTGATAAGAAGAATAGGCTTTCTTCTGGCCCAGGCCAACCTCATTCGCCATTCCCACCAGCGCCCTCATCAAGCGTGACACGGCGTGTCTCCTCGACGTTCAGAACTTCGAGCGTGGAAGCTCCATCCCAACTATCAAGCAGCAGGGCCGCGATATGCTCACCATTTGGAGAAGGCCGCACGATAACCGAATCGTCGCCAATGTGCAGTCCCTCGAATTCCTGCAATTGTGTGGCCCGGTTGCCCTCGACCAGGTACAACGCCAGGGTCGTGCCGTCCGCGCCCGGCGCGACGACCGGCAGACGCGGGAAGTCGCCGTAACCCTGTACAACCCGATCTGGCGGTGGTTCCTGCCGAACTTCTACCGCCTTCACCGCAGACGCCTGCCCCGACAAGTGCATAATAAGTACCCTTAAGACGCTGACAGCCTTGAAAAAGTGTTGTATTTTGACATTCATTTATAGATCTCCTTTTGTATCTATCTGTTCCTTCTAGTATCTCAATTACATAACATTACATAGAGTGATAGCCCAAACTCAATACGGTTTAAATAAGCAACGATCAGGTCTATCGCCCGAAAACGCGCTAAAATGCACCTACAAGCCTTAACTGAACCATATTGAGTCTAAACTGGGAATCACTCTATTGGTATCTGGATGACGAAAACCAATAGCCCACTCCCCCGGGTACTAAACCAGATTCCATCTGCCCCAAACTTGACGCCATTCAGTTCCCCTTCAGGGAGGCCGTTTTCGTGAGTGAACGCTTGCCAGGATTGACCATCATAGTACGCCGCGCCGCCAGCCGTAGCTGCCCACAACACATCTTGATACGCTGCAATACCACGTATGTCATTGGAAGGCAACCCATCTGCGGTAGTGAACGCCGTCCAGCCCTCACCATCCCAGCGACCTATACCACTACTCGTTGCTACCCATACACGACGCTCAAGGTAATCGCGAAGGCCGGCACCGATCTCGATGTCTCGGATCACGTCGTCAGGTAATCCGTCAGCCGTAGTATAGCGTGTAAATTCACCTGTCTTTGGTTGAATCAGAACGATGCCATACCCATTCGTGCCCACCCAGATCTCAGGAATGGGGCGCCATTCTCCCGAATCTGGGTTGCGCTCCGGTTTCTCCGAAGCGGCGATCCAGGTGGGCCGAGCAGCTCCCATGCCCACGATCTCTGGGATGTTATAGGTTTGTCCTTGGTATGCGATAGCATCGGCCAACATAAGCACTTCCTCAGCGCTGATATGGTCTATTCTCCGTATGTCTCGATACGGATATCCCTCGGCCGGCGTCCGGCAACGCCAATCAACACCATCGTACCAGCACACTCCGGCATCTGTGGCATACATTTCTCCTCCGCCGGGAGGAAACTTATCTACGGCTGTCACACGGGTACCCAGCGGCACAGTCCTGGTAGGCCAGGTGGTTTCATCCACCGGTTTTGTTGAATAACAGAGTGTAGTGGAGTCCGTACCAATGTACCACACGCCGACAAACACCGGCCAATTGGTACACAGGCCATCAGCAGTCGTAATTCTACGCCACTCACCCCGCATTTGGGAGGCTGAGATGGGTGTGTGTATAGTGCGAGACGGTATTCGTGTGGGCGTTAGCTGTGGAGTCTCTACTAGTTGGGAGGTTGCAGTAGGCGATGGCGTGGACGTGGCGCTCTCGGTGGGTTGCGGGGTAGACAAAGGCGAAGTGCTAATTTCGGCCAGCGGGCCAGGCGTCTGAGTTGATGGGGTATTATGTAGCACGCCGGGGCCATCGCAGCCGCTCAACAACCATAGTGACACGACTACCCCCAGTACGGCAAAAATCATCCTTCTGTTCATCATATACCTCCTAAGTTGTTGATAGTCGCAGGTATCATAAATCGATGCCCCCTACCCAACCATTCATACAAAGCAGTTCTGGCAACGCAACAGCGCCGGATCAGGCCCACGCGATGCGCACACCT
>CAZCAI010000122.1:0-15663 GCA_964496595.1 uncultured Anaerolineales bacterium | reverse complement strand
CGGAGGAACCTATGGCTAACCTTACCACCAAACTATTCGATCTCGAACTGACGCATCCCATTATGCCGGGCGCCGGGCCGCCGGTGCGGGATGGCGCAGCGCTGCTGGCTTGCGCCGAGGGCGGGGCTTCGGCCTTGGTCACCAAGACCATCTCAGTGGAGGCCGCCGATGTACCCACGCCTAATATGGCCGATTTCAAGACCTACTTCCTCAACACGGAGCTATGGTCGGAGTTACCGCCGGAGCAATGGCTGGATCGCGAGTATGCCATCGCTCAGGAGGCCGGTCTGCCGATGATTATCAGCCTGGGCTATACCGCTGATGAGATCGCCAAGCTCGCGCCAAAGGTCGCGCCGTTCGCCGACGCCCTCGAACTGAGCACCCACTACATCGCCGACGATCCCCAGCCGATGCAGGACGCCGTGCGCGCGGCCAAAGCAGGCGCCAACGTGCCCGTGATGGTCAAGATGAGTCCATTCCGCGACCCGCAACAGGCCGCGCTGGCGGCCCAGGAGGCCGGCGCGGATGCCATCGTCGCGACCAACTCCTTTGGCCCGGCCTTCGGCGTCGATATCGAGCGCGCCGGTCGCCCGTGGATGGGCGGCAAGGGCTACGGCTGGATGTCCGGCCCGGCGATCAAGCCGATTGCGCTGCGTATGGTCTACGACATCGCGCGCGTGGTGGAGATTCCCGTCATCGGCGTGGGCGGCATCACCAGCGGCGCCGACGTGGTGGAGTATCTGATGGCCGGCGCGACCGCCGTCCAGGTCTGCACCGCCGCCATCACCCACGGCCCCGCCATCTACGGGAAGATCGCGCGCCAGTTGGATACGTGGCTGGATAAGCACGACTACACCAGCATCGCCGAGATTCAAGGGCTGACGCTCAAGCACGCTATCCCCCAGATGCAGCAGCCCCCCACCCTGATCGTCGAGCGGTGCATCGGCTGCGGTAAGTGCGTCACCAGTTGCGTCTACGACGCGCTCTATCTGGAGGACAAGAAAATCCACCTCCGCGCCGAGAACTGTGCGCGATGTGGCCTCTGCATCAGCCGCTGCCCGGTCGCTGCGTTGCAGCCGCCAGCATAAGGCGACGAAATCCTACAAACCAACAGCCCCGGCATTCACCGGGGCTGTTGTTTTTGTGCTAATATCAGCGCGCATCACATCCAGTGCTCAAAGCGCCGTTGCTCGATTTGCGTGATCATCTCGCCGGACTCCGGGTCGTGATAGCGCCACACAGGCTGGATGTGGACCGCCAACTTGAAATCGGCAGCCCACTTCAGCGATTTCAGCAGTTCCGCCAATCCCTCCTCTATCGCGAGGCCGTCCTCGAAGCCCAAGCGATAGGTCAAGAAATGGGGATTGACCTCCCTCACGTAGTGCAAAATCGAGCGCACGGCCTCGGCCATCGCTGCCGGATCGCGTTCCTCGTGTAATCGCTCCAGTGGCTCGACCGGGAAGTTGAGATTCTGCCGGAAGATTTTGAGAATGCGCGGGCTGTGCAAGAATTTCGCCACCGCCGGCCCGTGAGGTAGAGATCGCATCTCCGAGAAGTATTTCTTGTCCCGTTTGTCGTACAGCTCGATGTGCAATTCAAAGGTCTCATCCTGATGCAAGAGCGCACGCCGCCGCTTCTCTTCGGGCAGGAGGTCATAGATCGCCGCCAGGACCTGATCTGCATAGGCCTGAAGCGCTTCCCGCTGGTGCTGACCGGCCGGCACCTGCGCGGGCGGGATCAGCTTCCCGATGGCAACAGTCAAGTCCGGGCGGCGAAAGCGCAGGGCATCCTCCAACGCGCCCTCCGTCCCAGCGAAGGCCATCGGCAGGACGGGCGCTTGCGCGTGATAGCTCAACCAGGCGACGCCGCGCTTGGCGCGTGGCGCGCCCTGCTGCCAGATGCCCCCCTCTGGATACAGGCCCACGACGCCGCCCTGCGTGAGCACATCCAAGGCTTGGGACAGCCCAAGTCGATCCACCGCCCCGCGCTGAATCGGAATGTAGCCATAGAGGCCCATCGTCACCTGAGTGATGGCCTCGTGCGGGATATCCATCCCCAGCAGGCCCTCGATCTGCCAGGGCGTGGCGGCCATCATCAGCGGCGCTTCGAGCGCCGCGACGTGGTTCCCGACGACGATAAGCGGCCCGCCCTTGGGCACATGCTCCTCGCCGACGATCTCGACCCGCGCCAGGAGCCGCAGGAGCAGTCGCACCCCGCCGCGGAGCGCGCCTCGAATCGCCCGGCGGCGTGGATAGCGAATCGAATAGTCCTTATCCCTCGCCAAAATCCCTCCTATGCTACAAGCTACTGCGGGAAAATCTTGCCCGGATTGAGGATGTCGTTGGGATCGAAGGCGGTTTTGATGCGCTGCTGCACCGCGATCAGCGCGTCGTCCATAATCAGCGGCATAAATTCGCGCCGCTTGGAGCCGATGCCGTGCTCGCCGCTGATCGTGCCGCCCAAATCGACCACCACCTGGTAGAGATCCTTCAAGACCGTGTGCTCCAGTTCCCGCCATTCATCCATCGGCGTATCGGGATGCTTGACGACGGTGGCGTGCAGATTGCCGTCGCCCGCGTGGCCGTAGCACGGGATGGTCACGTTGTAGGTCTCGGACATCCGCGCCAATTCGGGGATCAGATCCGGGATGTTGGCGAAGGGCACGACGATGTCCTCCAGGCTCTGCACCGGGCTGTAGACCTTGAACGCCTCCGCGATGTTGCGGCGCACGGCCCAGACGCGCTCCTGCGTGGTATGATTGTCCGCCACGTAGACCTCGATGGCGCCGTTCGCCAGGCACAGCTCGCCGATGGTCTCGTACTCCTGCGCGACCTGGGCCGCGTTGCTGCCGTCCACCTCGATCAGGAGCATCGCGCCGGCCTCCTCGTAGGGCAGCTCCTCATTCAAATAGCGGCAGGTCGTCTGCACCGAAAGCTGATCCATAAACTCGATGGCCGTGGGAATGATCCGCCCGTTGGTCATAATCTGGGGCACCATCGCGATGGCCGAGGGCACATCGGGGAAAAGCGCCAGCAGATCGACCTGGGCCGTGGGCAGGGGCAGCAGTTTGAGGATGATCTTGGTGAAGATGCCCAACGTCCCCTCCGAGCCGACCATTAGGTGAACCAGGTCGTAGCCGGTGACGTCCTTGACCCGCTTGCCGCCCAATTGGACGATCTCGCCCGATGGCAGCACGACCTCCAGTCCCATCACGTAGCGACCCGTCACCCCGTACTTGACGGCCTTGCCGCCGCCCGCGTTTTCGGCCACGTTGCCGCCGACGAAGCAGGTCTCCACGCTCATCGGGTAGCCCGCGTAGAAGAGGCCATCGTCCTTGATCTCCGCGTTGATGTCGTTGGTCACCACGCCCGGCTCGACGACGACCACCAGATTCTCGCGGTCGATCTCCAGAATGCGGTTCATCCGCTCGACGGAGAGCAGAATCCCGCCGTGTTCCGGCACCGCGCCGCCCGAAAGGCCCGATCCGGCGCCGCGCGGCGTCACGGGGATCATCTCCCGATTCGCCAGCCGCATAATCGCCGCGATCTCCTCCGCGCTCGCGGGCTTGACGACCACCTCCGGCAGATGTGCGAAGCGCGTGTCGGCCACCTCATCGTGCGCGTAGGCCTCCATCTTCTCCAGATCGTCGTAGATAACGTGTCGCTCGCCAACGATTTCCTCAAGTTGCGCGACGATCTCCGGCGTCACTTTTTGATAGGTTGTCATGCTGCCTCCTCCTGATCTGCATCCAAACGCGCTTTGAGTTCCGTGACGATCACGGGCAACACGGTGAAGAGATCGCCCACGATGCCGAAATCCGCCACCTGGAAGATGGGCGCGGTCGGGTCGCTGTTGATGGCCACGATGGTCTCCGAGGTCTGCATCCCGGCCAGGTGCTGGATGGCGCCGGAGATGCCGCAGGCGATGTAGAGGCGCGGCGAGACGGTCTTGCCGCTCAGGCCGATTTGGCGCGGATAGGGCTGCCAGCCGCGATCCACCGCCGCGCGCGAGGCGCCCACGCTGCCGCCCAACTCGGCGGCGACCTCCTCCAGCAGCGCGAAGTTCTCCTCGCGCTTCATCCCGCGCCCGCCCGCGACGATCACCTCGGCGTTCTCGATGGCGATCTCCTGCGTCTCGTCGGGCACGAACTGCTCGTAGCGCATCCGCGCGGCGAGGCGCGCCGCCAGCACTTCACTCACTTCGATGGCGATGATCTCGCCCTCGCGGCCTTCGCCACGCGGCGCGGACGGCGTCGATTTCGGGCGCACCGTCGCCATCTGCGGGCGCGCCTCCGGCGTCTTGATCGTCGCCATGATGTTGCCGCCGATGGCCGGGCGCGTCTGCAACAGGTTGCCCGTCTCGGGATCGATCTCCAGGCCGGTGCAATCCGCCGTCAGGCCCGCGTGCGCCTTCATCGAGACGTAAGGCATCAGCGTGCGGCCCTGTGTCGTCGCCGCCGCGATCAACACCTCCGGGCGGTAGCGCTCGATCAGGTATAAAAGCGCGCCGGCATACGATTCGACTAGAAAATCGCCCAGCGCCGCATCCTCCACCACGTAGACGCGATCCGCGCCGCGCGCAACCAGCTCCTCCGGCTCGGCCGCCGGGATCTCATCGCCCAGCACGACCGAGCAGAGCCGGCAGCCCCGCGCATCGGCCAACGCGCGCCCGCGCGTCAGCAACTCAAACGAGACCGAGTGGAGTTCGCCCCCTCGGCGCTCGGCCAACGTCCAAACATCCGACCACGGCTTCGTCATAGCTCGCCCTCCCCTAATCCCACCAACAACTGTTCATCTTGCAGGAAATCGACCAACTGCGCGGCGATGCGCTCGACGTCTCCGGGGGACTTCACGTACACGCGCTCGCCCTGCCGCGCGACCTTCGGCTTATCGATTTTGACGACGCGCGTGGGCGAGCCGGAGAGGCCGATGCACTCCGCGTCGGCGTCGATCTCCTCCGGCCCCCAGACGGGCGCCTCGGTGCGCTTGGCGCGCTGTTTGCCGCGCAGCGTGGGCAGGCGAGGATAGGCCACCTCCTTGACCACGGTCAGCACGGTCGGCAGCGGCGACCAGACGATCTCCACGCCACCCTCGACGAGGCGCTCGACGCGCAGGCCGTCCGCCTCCGCATCTAAAATTTGGCTGACGTAGGTCGCCAGCGGCAGATCCAAGAACGCCGCGATCCCCGGCCCGACCTGGCCGGTGTCGCCGTCGGTGGCGCGCTCCCCGCAGATGATCAGGTCATAAGCGCCGAGCTTGCGAATCGCCTGCGCCAGCGTGTAGGCCGTCGCCCAGGTATCCGCGCCGGCGAACTTGCGGTGACTGAGCAGCACGCCGTCGTCGCAGCCCATCGAGACCGCCTCCCGCAGCGCCGTTTCGGCCTTGGGCGGCCCCATCGAGAGGGTCGTCACGCGCCCGCCCACCTGCTCGCGGAGGCGCAGCGCTGCCTCAATCGCGTAGAGATCGAGCGGGTTGACAATCGCCTCCACGCCGGTGCGCACCATGGTGCCCGTCTCCGGGTCCATTTTGACGTTGCTCGTCTCCGGCACTTGTTTGATCGGTACGATGATGTGCATCATAGCTCCTTTACGAAGTTATTTGTCCATACAATGTGATAAGTAATGCGGAATGATGAATTTAGAATTGCGAATATAGAATCCAGAATTGACATTCTCCTGTCTTCCTTCCATTCTTAATTCTGAATTCTTAATTCTCAATTCTTTGCTCCACGTAGGGAACTGTCTGCGGGCCTTCGGGGAGGACGGCGATGGTAGCGTCGGGGTTATCGGTGCGCAGGCGGGCGACGGTGGCCGCGATGTCGTCACACGGCTCGACCATCGCGGCGCGCAGTTCCTCGTCCGAGAGGCCATCGGCGTAGACGTGGACGCGCGCGTGCTGCTGGATCTGCGCCTGGAGTTGCGCTTCCCACTGATCCTGGCAGCGGAAACCGGGCGCCTTGATCGTCGCCAGCAGCTCGGCGGGCGATTCGGCCTCGCGCAACAGCCGCGCGTAGGCGCCGTGATCCGGCAGGCCGTCCCAGCATTCGGCCGCGATGATAATGTCGCCGCCAGGGCGCACGATCTGCGCCGCCGCCGACATACCCTTCACGGCCTGGTAGAGGTTCAAGTCCAGGGGATAGCCGCTGTTCGAGGTGATCACGATGTCGAACGGGGCCGCGATCGGCTGCATCGCCGTCTCGCGCACGAAATCTGTCCCGGCACGATGCGCGGCCACCATCTCGCCGGCGAAGACGCCCGTGATCTCCTTCTTGGCGTTCAGCGTCACGTTGAGGATGAAATCCGGCTCCGTGGCCTGGGCCACCGTGAGAATCTCCTCCCAGAGCGGATTGCCCGTGGTGATGGCCCACGTTGATTGAGGATCGCTGAGCAAGCGCGCGCCGTGGTTGTCTAAAATCGATTCCAGATCGGCGATGCCGGGCATCACGGCCTTCGGGCCGCCGCTGAAGCCGGCGAAGAAGTGCGGCTCGATGAAGCCGGTGAGGATGCGCACGGAGGCGGCCATATAGGCGCGATTGACGCGCACTTCGTGGCCGGCGTGATTGCGGGCCACTGCGACCAGTTCGGCATCGTCCTCGCCATCGTGCTGGACGATGCGATAGCACGCGACGATCTCCGCGCCCAACATCTCCTCCAACTCCTCCGGCGTCTGCGGACGATGGGTGCCCAGCGCGTTGATCAGGGTGATGTGCTCATCGGGCACGCCCGCTTCTGCCAGCACGGCCAACAGCGGCGGCAGGATGCGGTCGTTGGGCGTGGGGCGCGTCAGGTCGCTGAAGACAATAGCAACGCGATCCTCCGGCGTGACCATAGCTCCCAAGGGCGCGCATCCAATCGGATCGGCCAGCGCCTCCGCGAGCGCGGCCTGCTCGTCCTCCAATCCGGCCACAAAGTGCGGCGAGATCACGGTCACCGGCGCGTCGTCCGGCAAGGTGATCTCCAGACTCTCGCGGCCATAGGCCAACGTTATCTGCATAGTGACCTCCATTTGCGAATTGTGAATTGCGAATGAAGAATTGCGAATTTAGAATTTCAGACAATGATACTCGAAAATATTGTTTCTCAATTCATCATTCGCAATTCTAAATTCTTCATTCTAAATTCATTAAAAATAGACGGCGCAATCTGCCCGAAAAATGTGCTACAGTTCGATCTTGGCGCCCAGGAGTTTCAGGAATTCCGCCAGCCACGCGGGATGGGCGGGCCAGGCGGGCGCGGAGACCAGGTTGCCATCGACGTGGGCCTTGTCCACATCGATCTGGACGTAGGTCCCGCCGGCGTTCGTCACGTCCGGGCCGACGGCGGGATAGGCGGTGCACTCCTTGCCGGCCAGCACGTTAGCGGCGGCCAGCACCTGCGGCCCGTGGCAAATCGCCGCGATGGGCTTCTCCGCTTCGGCGAAGTGCTGCACCATTCCCAGCAGACTGGCGTTCAGGCGGATGTACTCCGGCGCCCGACCACCGGGGATCAACAACGCGTCGTAGTCCTCGGCGTTGATCTCATCGAAGGTGGCGTTCAGGGCGAAGTTGTGGCCCGGCTTCTCGCTGTAGGTCTGATCGCCCTCGAAATCGTGCACCGCCGTGCGCACCGCCTCCCCGGCCTTCTTGCCGGGGCAGACCGCGTGCACCTCGTGCCCGACCATCAGCAACGCCTGGAACGGCACCATCACCTCGTAATCCTCAACAAAATCGCCGACCAAAAACAAAATTTTCTTCGCAGCCATCGTTACCTCCATTTTCTCCGTGTAATTGCGTAAGTGAATCGATTGAATCGAATGGAAAAGAATGGGGCAGATTGCGCCATCTGTTTAACTATTAGGGAACCCTTACGAAGGTTTCGCAGCAGCCCCCGGTGTTCGAGGTTCGCCATTTTTGCCGAAACATCAGCAAAGGTAACTGAATCTATCCTATCGCCTCAAACGTAGGCTTGAGCGCCGGGTAGAGCTGACGATAGAGCGGATAAAGCTCCGCGTAGCGCTTGACCTGGGCCGGTTGCGGCGCGGTGGCGTCCACCACCTTGACGGTGGCCGCGCAGGCCGCCGGGACGCTCTCCCACGCCCCCACTCCGACCCCGGCCAGAATCGCCGCGCCGTAGGCCGCGCCCTCGGTCGTATTCACGGTGACCAGCTCGTGGCCCAGCACATCGGCCAGGATCTGACGCCAGATTTGGCTCTTGGCGCCGCCGCCGGAGATGCGAACCTGCTCGATTTCGCCCAATCCCGCCTCAGTAATCAGGCGGAAGCCATCGCGCAGGCCAAAGGCGACGCCCTCCAAGACCGCGCGCGTCAAGTGCGCCCGGCGATGGCGGACGGTCAAGCCGACGAAGGCGCCGCGCGCCAGGGGATCGGGATGCGGTGTGCGCTCGCCGGTAAGATAGGGCAGGAAGAAGAGGCCCTCCGCTCCCGGCGGGAGGTCGGCGGTGGGCGCGAGAAGATCATCGAAAGCGACATCGGCGGCCAGCGCGTCGCGGTACCACTGCAAACTCCCCGCCGCCGAGAGCATCACGCCCATCAGATGCCACGTCTCCGGCACGGCGTGACAGAATGCGTGCAGCCGCCCCTCCGGCTCGATGAACGGCTCCGGCGTCGAGGCGAAGACGACGCCCGATGTGCCCAGCGTCAGCGCGACGATGCCAGGCTCCACCGCGCCGACGCCGACGGCCTGCGCCGCCTGATCGCCGCCGCCGCCCACGACGGGCGTCCCGGCAACCAGCCCCGTCGCCTCTGCAGCCGCCGCGCTCACGACGCCGGTGATCTCCGGCCCCTCGTGCGTCGCGGGCAGCCACGCGGGCGGAATCTCCAGCACCGAGAGCACCTCGCGCGACCAATCGCGCCGCTTGACGTCCATCAAGAGCGTGCCCGCCGCGCCGGCCTTATCGGTCGCGTACTCGCCCGTGAGCCGGAAGCGGACGTAATCCTTGGGCAGGAGCACGTGAGCGGCTTGGGCGTAGATCTCCGGCTCATGCTCGCGAACCCAGAGGATCTTCGGCGCGGTGAAGCCGGTCAATGCGTTGTTGCCGGTCTCCTGGATCAGGCGCGCCTTGCCCAGCCGCGCGCGGATCTCATCGCATTGCGCGCCGGTGCGCTGATCGTTCCACAGAATCGCGGGGCGCAGCACCGCGCCGTCAGCGTCCAACAAGACCAGGCCGTGCATCTGCCCGGTGAGACCGATGGCCTGCACAGCGGCGCCGTCCACGCCGGCCTCATCCAGCGCCGCGCGGATGCTCTCGGTGATCCCGGCCCACCATTCATGGGGATCCTGCTCCGACCAGAGCGGTCGCGGCGTGGAAAGCGAAACGGGCGTCGTCGCCGCGCTCACGACGTCGCCCGCCGGATCGATCAAGAGGGCTTTCGCGCCCGTGGTGGAAATATCGAGGCCTAAAAATAGAGAGGGTTTTGATTGCATAGAGTCAACTCCTTAGATTGAAGGTTGAGCGAATCATAGTCAAGAAAGTATTTTTTGCCCTCCAAGGAGGAACTACATTTTATCGATTTTTAGATGCGCCAGTTTTCAATGGCAATACCATCTACAAATGTGAAATGGCGATCGTCAGTCAAAAGAACCAAGTCATTGATGCGTGCGACAGCCGCGATCTGCGCATCTAACGGAGGAATTGGTCGTCCTTTCACCTTCTGCTCAGCCTGGATACGACCAAACTCTTCTGCAGCCAATGCATCAAACGGCCATACCCACAGCGCGCTGACCCATGTACATAAACGACGCAAATTATCATCGCGACGTTCGCTAGCATACACAGCGTAATACAATTCTCCCAAAATTATAACCGAGATGCCAAACCTATCACCAGCATTCTGTGCTTGGCGGAAACGAGCGGTGAGCACCTTATGCTGGGCCATCAACCAGCTAACATGATTTGTGTCAAGTAGATAGTCGGTCATTATCTTGCATATCCATTTCACGCATCGTCTGAATTTCAGCCAAACGTTCCTCTAATTCTCCAGGCGCAAACTGCAAAGGGCCAACTTGCTCCATAACCTGCAACAGCGCTTGGGCCGATCCGCGTCGCGGCATATCAGGCGAATATTTGCCGCGCAAGTAATTTGCAAAATCTATGACCTCGTTGACCTTGTCTGAAGGTAAATCCCGGACAACGTTCACTAAGTCAACCTCAAGTTGTCGCTTCATCATAGCACACTCCTTGTTTTCACACTCTCCTGCACATCGAGCGCCTCTTGCGTGAGTCCAAACACAAGCTCATCTTACACCTAGATAGTGTACATCATTTTGTCGAAGAGTGCAAAGCATGCGCGCATGCTTTACGATCATGAGACGAGAACACCCCCCGCCATCGATCAAAAACAAAATTGGCGGGGGGTGTTTTTTCGCGAGTATCCACAATGTATCAGTCAGATGCTATAAAACCACCGTCGATCCACACTGATTTGCTCTTTTTGAACCACCTTGGTGCAGACGCCTAATCCAAGCTCCTGGAGCTTATCCATCAGCAAATCGCCATCGATCAAATCGATGGCTGGCGCGCCGTCCCGCACAGCCTCCCGCATCGCTTCACGCGTGAAATTACCCGTGGTGATCAGCAATCCTTTATCCGCGCGCCCCACCATTGCTCCCCGAAAATCTCTGACATGACTCACGGAAACTGAACCGCGATATCGTTTGCATTGGAATATGACGCGGAAACTGAGCAACCCACCCAGACGCATAACGCCCTTGCCGTCAACGCCGCCATCCCCGCTGCGACCTGTCACTTCAACCTTGATAAAGCCTGATTCCCGCAATAGCCTTTGAACAAGGCGCTCAAAGGCCGATGGCTCCATCTCCAAAAGTGTCTCCAGCAATTCATCTCGCCAAGAAGTCTCTCCCTCTAACTCAGTTAACTCAGTCTCTTCGGATTTCTCGCGCGCTTTTCTGGACTGCTGTTGGACAAAACGTCTTACCTTCCTTGGATCGACACGAGCCACACTTCGCCCCTTGGGTGTAAGCGCCCACACACCTCGGCTAGAGTTTTCCAAAATCCCATACTTCTTCAAGTACGTTCTCGTCCACCCCAGCCGATACTCAATCTCAGTCTGGCCTCCGCCCTTCTCCGGCTTATGAAGCATTTCCGTCTGGTCATCAGAAAGATTAGCGACTTCGATGGTCTTGTTGTTGATTTCCTCAATCGTGCCGGATTCTCCAAGCTCTTTAAGCGCCTGGATCAGCGGATTCATCAGTTCAACAGAGGTGGGAACGTCCACGTCAGCCATCTATCCTCCCTATGCTTCCCTCACACCACATCGATGTTGTTCTGGCAATCGTTGGTGCCATCGGTGGGATCGACGAACTCCCAGTGCACGCGGATGCGATCATTCCCCGGGGAGATGGGTGACGAGATGGTGCTCAAGTCGAAGTCTGGCGGCGAAAATCGTCCATCCGCATCGGTATCGCCCGTGGTCACGTCCACCGTGCCGTTTTGAGGATGGCCTGACTCGTTCAGGATGATCGTCCGGCGCAGCGTGATGCCGCTCGGATCGACGGGTTGCATCACATCGGCGTGGGTACGCAGCGTGGAGGTAGGCGCGATGCTGCCGCCGCCAGCGGCATTCATCGCGTAGCAGCCCACGATGGCGCCCGTGACCGGCGTCGGCGTCGGATGGGGGGTGGCCGTGGGCGAGACCTGGGCGTGAGCGGGCAAGACGCCCACCTCTACATCCGGCGACGTCCACTCGCACGGCAACAACATCGAGGTCGCGGCCACGCCGCCGGAGGCCAACAGGGCCTTCAACAGATCGCGACGGCTCAGCGTGCGCTTCTCATGCTCTTCGGGTGATAAGTTCTTATCAGCGTGACATTCCATGGTTTGCTCCTTTCCTGGTAAAGGACGTCCCTGAATTTCCTCAAGAACGCCCATCATAACAACAGACAATCCAACCAAAGTCAGTATAACACAGGAGATCATCCCCGCAATGCTATTCCCACAGATGTTCCGCCAAGAACGGCGCCAGGCGCTCCGCTAACTGATCCAGCCGGGCGTAATGGAGGTCGTAAGCGGGGACGCGCCGCGCCAGGCGCGTGACCTCGGACAGGCCATGACCGGGCAGATTGCGGGCGTTGACTAAACAGCTCATCAAGCGCAAGCTGGCCCGCGCTTTGGAGAGCGGTCGCAGCTCAAATTCGGCGTCCGGCGCGTAGTGCGGGAAGAGGATCAAGCGGAGCGGGGCCGCCGCGCACGTCGGGGCCGAGGTGAGCGCCGAGGGGGCGATGAGCAGGCCGCCATCATAGGAGAGTGTCTTTCCAGAAGCTTCGATATCCGCGAGGTGAGGGCGCAGCGCGTCCCAGCCACCCGATTTCAGGTTCAGGGGACGCGAAAAGCCGCGCATCGTGGCGGCCTCTTGGGACACAAAGACCAGTTCATCAGTCAGATAGGAGAGCTGCTGGCCTCCCAGCAGCCACGCGGCCAGCGTCGTCTTGCCCGCGCCGATGAGGCCGGGCAGCAGCACGCCGCGATCCTGGTCGAGCGCGACGCCCGCCGCGTGGAACATCGGGCCGGCGCGCGCGCACGCCGCGAGGTGACGCCCGATCTCGCCCAGGAGAAGCTCAGCGACCGCGCCCCGCGATTCGCCGGTGTAGATCAACGCGCCATCACGACACAGCGCGGCGAGACCGCGATCATCGAAGGTCAGATGGTAGTGAAGAGGGGGAGCACCGTCGGCCTCCTCGCTCAAAGCGGCGACGCGACTAGCCCCAGGCCGGGCCTTGGGCCTGAGCAGAAAATCGATCAGCGACGTCGCTTGCGCGCCGCGAGCGCTGACATCGACGGCGACGCCGCCCAAGACGATCCGGCGCCGTTGCAGCGACGGCGCGTCATCCATCCACGAACTCGATGACGCCGTGCTGGCGGAACTTCTCCAGCGTCGCCGGCGCCTCTTCTCGGATGCGCCGCCCGGCCTCCGGGAAGGCGGCGACCAGCATCTCGACGATCTCCTGCACCGTCCGCTCTCCATCGCAGAGCTGCCAGATCAACGAGGCGGTCTGATTGCAGTATAAAATCTGCGTCTCTTCTGGATTGAACATCAACAGCTCACCGTCCATCATCTCCAGGTGATAGCCCGGATTGCGACGGGGCTTCTTTTGTGTGCTGTGTGGCATATTAGCTCCATTTTGGGACAACGGCACTCCATTTCATCGCGCAGTGGATGCCTGACTACAAACAATACGTGCCCGACTACAAACAATTCAATTTAGAATCCCCCGCGGATCAGATGGGCTACCCACCCCAGGATGTGCCAGGGATGATGCAGCCAGCGTGTCGCGAAGAGCGGCGCAGCGCTTCCCACGCCGTAGTAGAGGCGCAGCCACCACTCCGGCGGCGCGAAGGTATCCCGCAGGATGCCCCAGGCGCCCTTCTCGCGCTGCGCCGCTATCGAGGTGCGCGGCCAGCCCACGAACTCCCGCCCGATGCCGCGCGGGGCCGCGCCGAAGGGAATGGGCGCGGACGCCAGCAGCTTTTCCGAAAGCGGTGTGAGGAAATGCAGCAGCGAGAGGGTGTTGATCACGACGGGGTAGCGCGCGGCCAACTGCGCCCAATCGATCTCCGAAGCGAAGTGCTCGGCGTAGCCGATGATGTCCGCCGCCCAGATCAGCCGGTTCGCGCCGAAGACGCCCGAGGAAAGCCGCATGTGATGGCAGAGGTGCCACAACATATCGGCGTGACCCAGCGCGTAGGCCGGCTGGCCGTCGATGTCGAAGGCTTGGGGCGGCCCGGTCAGGTCGTCCAACGTCATTGAAAGGGGATAGGTCGCCAGGAAGAGATTGTGATGTACCTCAACGCTGAGCACGAAGCCTGTCTCGTCTAAATCTAGGGAAGCCGCCGCCATGTGCTTGTCGGGCAGGTCGGCGCTTTCGGCGGGCGGCGCTGCGAAGCCCATCTCGCGCAGGATGCGCTGCGCCCGGCGCGCCTTCGAGGGCCGGACAAGCAGATCAACGTCGCGCATCGGGCGCAGGCCGGGCGCCGGGTAGATGAGATGGGCCAGCGCCGCGCCCTTGAGCACGCAGACGCTGATCCCCGCCGCGCCGAAGCGGTCTAAGATCGAGCGCAATTCTAACATACGCGCCCGATTCGCCAGGCGATGGCGCAACGTAAGGCCGCGCAGCGCGCGTTGTACCTCGGCGGGCGCCGGCGCTGACGCGGCCTTGAGGTGCGTATAGAGCAGCGGGGCAATCCCGTGGGCCTCCGCCCGATGGGGCAACATCCCCCACGCTCGCGCATCGAGGGCGGCGGCCTGGCGCGCGATGCGTTCGTGGAGCGCGGCATCGCACGTGATGCGCGAACACAGCACCATCAACCGAAACGCGGCGCGATCCTGCTCCGGTGTAGAAGGGTGTCGTTTCAGCGGTGAAACTCGATTTCTATCTCAGGCATTCGTAGGGGTCGGGCAACTCCTGCGTGAAGTCGCTGGTCTCCCACATCTCGGCCATCACGTCCACGTTGCATTCGGTGACGATGTCCATGCCGGAGTCGGTCCAATCGGGGAACCCTTTGCCTTCCACGATCTTGTCGTAGAGCATCTGGATGGTATCGTAGCCCCAGCCCCAATATTTCTGCCCCACCAGGCCATCCAAGTAACCATCCTGGAGATATTCAAGTTCCACCGGCAGGGTGTCGAAGGCCACGGTGACCAGGGCATGCTCCTGTGCGGCCGATTCCCACAGCGGCATCGAGCCGCGCTCCGCGAAGAGGGGCCAGATTCCCACGAAGAACCAGCCATCTAAGTCGGGATAGATCGCCATGGTCTCCTCGACAAGCTCCACGCCCTGGTTGATGTCGTCGTTGCAGTAGACGGTTGCCACGATCTCGATGTCGGGGTAATCCGCCACGTAATCCTCAAACCCTCGAATGCGCTCCTCCAGGTTATAGGCGCCCTTCACGCCGGTCAACAGCGCGACCTTGCCGGAATCGCCCATAAACGCCGTCAGCAATCTACCTGCCGCGCGGCCACCCTCGAAGTTATTGACGCCCAAATAGGTGAAGCACTCGCTCTCCGGCGCATCCGAATCCCACGTCATTACCGGGATGCCCGCCGCGACTGCTGCGTTGATCGGTTCGACGCAGGCCTCCGGGGCGTTGCACGAGATGCCGATGCCATCCACGCCCTTGGCGATCACATCCTCCACCACGCGCGCTTGCGCCGCCGGATCCGATTCCACCGAGGCTGTGTAGAGCACCTCCACCTCGGTCTCGGTCTGCGCGGTCAACTCCTCCGCCTTCATAAAAGCGCCGTCGCGCCCCACCTCGAAGACGGGGTTGTTCAGCGCCTTCGGAATCCACGCGAAGGTCAACGCCTCCGGCGCGCCATCGCCTTCTGGGGCTGACGGCGTTTGCCAGCAGCCGGTTATCACCACCCCCAGGCTGACAATCAATCCCAGGGATAGCCACAGCAACACTTTGTTTTTCATCATAACCTCCTGTATTTATATAACTGGGGTCTTTCGGATTTCGGGTAGAGTCTTAAGAGCTTCTAGAAATTAATTCGGTAATAGTTTTACCCTCACCGCCCGTGGATAAAGTCCACGGGCTAAGAGAACCAAGCCCTGCGGGCTAGTGGGTTGAGCCTCCAAAGGAGGCTTCGCTCTGCGAGGAAGGTTGGCCGCCAGGCCTGTCCAGAGGCCTTTAGTCCTCGCCCCCGGCAA
>CAZCAI010000121.1:0-15687 GCA_964496595.1 uncultured Anaerolineales bacterium | reverse complement strand
GTAAATTTCGAGTCGGGACGTCTTACCCGAAAAACCAGCCGAAGATGAGGCCCGCAAGGGTGCTGAACACCGCGACCAGGCCCACGTAGACCCAGGTCTTCTTCTTGCCGATGATTTTCTGCGTGATGAGAATGGATTGCAAACTTAATTCCGGGTCGGAGAGTAGATAGGCCAGCAGCGGCCCGCGCTGCATCCCTAACGAGAGGAAGGTCTGCGCGATGGGCACCTCGACCAGGGTGGGGAAGTACATAAAGACACCGAAAAAGACGCCGGCCATGTTCGCCCATACCGTGTTGCTGCCCGCCAGCGTTGTGATCCAGACCGCCGGAATCAGCGCGCGCGCCGCGCCCGCCACGAAGACGCCCACCAACAGCAGCGGCATAATCTGCTTGACGAAGCGCCACATCTCCCAGAGCCACTCCTGCATCTCGTACGCCTCGAACTTCGTCAGCGCCAGCCACCAGACGCCGCCCAACAGCGCGATTTCGGCCAGCAGCTTGCCGGTCACGCCGATGGTCAGCCCGTCGGGCGTGGCCCCCACGCTGAATGAGGCTACCAGCAGCGTCAGCGTGATCAGGCCGAGGGCAGCGAACGTCCAGCCATTGAAGCCCTCATCCACGTGCTCCAGTCCTTTCCAGGACGTCACGCCGATGGTTATCAGCAGGCCGATGAGCAGTACGCCGTGGACGCTCACACCTTCGATGCCGAGCGCCAGATTCGGCGGGACGATACTATTTAGCCAGGTTTGTAGCGCGTAAGTCCAATGCACGGGCGCGGAGGCGCCATCCGCGGCCAACGCTGCGCCGGAACCGAGGCGGAATGTCAGATAGTTGTTAGTGAGCAGCCCTACCTGCAACGTCCCGGCGATGAGGATGCCCAACAACAGCGCGAAGAAGACCCACGTCCGCGCCGGAACCGTCGCGCCCTGAGCGAAAGCATCCTGCTGGTTGGTGGCCGCATCGTGCGCCGCGTCGGATTCGCGGAAGAACCACGCCATCAGCAGGCCAATGGTGACGCCGAAGATGATGGAGAGGATGACGCGCGCCAGCGCGATATCCATGCCGATGGCGACGCCGGTGAGTGAGATAGCGAGGATATTTACCGCCGGCCCGACAAAGAGAAAGGTGATCGCCGGCCCGAGGCCTGCGCCCTTCTTATAGATACTTGCAAAAAGAGGCATAATAGTACACGAACAGATCGCCAGCACGAACCCGCCGATTGCCGAGGCCGGGTACGAAATCCACTTGGGCGTGTTGCGCCCCAGATATTTAGTGATGGCCTCTTTCGGCACCAGCGCGGCCAACGCCCCCGCGATGAGGAACGCCGGGAGCAGACACAGCAGCACGTGCGCTGCCAGGTACGCGGCCAGGCTGCCCAACCCCGTTTGAAGCAGATTGCTGAGGTATTGTAAGATCGTCAAAATGACCTCCAGTGATTGTGTATTCGATTTTATGAATATGGTTGCTAAAAAAAAGACGGAGCTGGCCCGTTGAGCCATTACATTCAATAACCTGAATGTATTTTACTTCCGATGTGGGGATCTGTCAAGAGGCAATTTTACAGAGGCAGGAACTTGCAGAAATGCCATTTCAGCGTAGAATAGGAACTACTCAGGATAGGAGTACGTAACCGACCTTTGCATGGGGCGCCTCAGAGAAAACAATGGCCGGTTCCAGGTTCGATTCCTGGTGGGCCCATCAAGGCTACAAATTGGTTGGGATGATAACGGCCCGTGATACAACGGGCCGTTTGCTTATGTAAGGCGCCACTCAGGGTCTTAAAACTTGAAGGACAAAGGATAACTATGGTCGAGATAGATGTGCAAAAAATGTTAGCGCGCTTGAGCGCCTTGGAGGATCGCTTCGTCGAGTTGACGCAGTTGATGTCCGATCCAGAGGTCGCGCAGGATTACGAAAAGGTCGCCGCTTACGCAAAGGAGCGCTCCGATCTCGAAGAGACGGTCAAATCCTACCGCCGGTATCGCCAGGTGTTGGATGAGCTGGAGATGACCTATGAAATGTTGGCGGAGGAAAAAGACGCCGAATTGAAAGAGATGGCCGAGGAGGAGATTGCGCATCTAGAAAATTTGAAAGAACAATTGGAAACGTATCTCCAAAAGCGGTTGATCCCCAAAGACCCTCGCGATGAGAAGAACGTGATTGTGGAAATTCGCGCCGGCGCCGGCGGCGACGAGGCCGGCCTCTTCGCGGCGGAGCTTTTTCGCCTCTACTCGCGTTACGCGGAACGGCAGGGCGGATGGAAAGTTGAGATGATCAGCGAGAACCGCACCGGGATCGGCGGCTACAAAGAGGTGACCTTTATGGTGAAGGGCAAGGGCGCCTACTCGCATCTTAAATACGAGAGCGGCGTCCATCGCGTGCAGCGCATCCCCGTCACCGAGTCCAGCGGGCGCATCCACACCTCAACGGTGACCGTGGCGGTGCTGCCGGAGGTCGATGACGTGGAGATCGACATCAATCCCAAGGATTTGGAGATCACGACCTACGGCGCATCGGGGCCGGGCGGCCAGCATATGCAGAAGAACGACACGGCCGTGCGGATTATATATAAGCCGACTGAGATGGTGGTGACCTGCGAGAGCGAGCGCTCGCTGACGCAGAACAAGCTGCGCGCGATGGCCGTGCTCCGCGCGCGCCTTTACGAGATCGAGCGCCGCAAACGGGAAGCGGCTGTCGACGAGGCGCGCCGCTCCCAGGTGGGCAGCGGCGAACGCAGCGAGAAGATCCGCACCTATAACTACCCTCAAAACCGCGTGACCGATCATCGCATTGGGATGAGTTCGTATAACTTGCCCTCGGTGATGGATGGCGAGATTGCTGATTTCATCGAGGCGCTGCGGATTGATGATCAGACGCAGCGTTTAGAGCGGATGATCGCCGAGATAGAGGAAGAGGGAGAAGCCGCATAGCTCCAATGTGATTCGGCTAGCATCAGCCCCCCGCGAAGAAGTGCGGGGGGCTTTTTCTTTAGACAAATCCAACCCTAGCGAAGGTTAGCCTGTGCTCTTTGCCGAGATAGCTTTCAATATTGGAAAGTTATTAGCATTCAAGGCGTTTTCAGCAACCTTCGCAAGGTTAAGATGTTAAGATATTACGATCCCTTGATATTCGGCAGTTCGCGCAACGCGCGCTGGAGCTTGTCCTCCTCCAGCGCGTAATCGATGAGATCGTCGCGGTGATAGGCGTCGTAGGCGGAGAGATCGAAGTGGCCGTGGCCGCTGGCGTTGAAGAGGATCGTCTTGGCCTCACCGGACTCACGACAGGCCATCGCCTCATCGTAGGTGGCCTTGACCGCGTGCCCGGTCTCCGGCGCGACGATAAAGCCCTCAGCCTGCGCAAAGCTGTGCGCGGCGTCGAAGACCTCCTTCTGGTTATAAGCGCGCGCCTCCACAAAGCCATCATCTAAGAGACTGCAAATAATGGGCGACATCCCGTGATAGCGCAGGCCACCCGCGTGCACCGGCGCCGGGACGAAGTTGTGCCCGACGGTGTGCATCTTCGCCACCGGGCCGGTCTTGGCTGTGTCGCCCCAATCGTAGGCGTAGATGCCACGGGTCAGGCTGGGGCACGCGGTCGATTCGACGTTGATGACGCGCAGATCGGGCCGCTCGCCACTCAGCTTCTTCGGCATAAAGGGCAAAAAGAGGCCCGCGAAGTTGCTGCCGCCGCCGACGCAGCCGATGAGGATGTCCGGTTCATCGCCCGCCATCTCCATCTGCTTGATCGCCTCCAGACCGATGACTGTCTGATGAAGCATTACGAAGTTCACCACGCTGCCCAGTAAGTACTTCCAGCCATCGTGCGTGACGGCGTACTCGATGGCCTCGCTGATGGCCATGCCCAGGCTCCCTGGCGATTCGGGGTCTTTCGCCAACATCGCGCGGCCCGCTTGGGTCGTCGAGCTGGGGCTGGGGATCACATTGCCGCCCCAGGTCTCCATCGCGATCCGCCGATAGGGCTTTTGCTGATAGCTGATCGCCACCATGAAAACCTTGCACTTGAGACCGAAGAACTGGGCCGCGAAGCTCAGTGCGCTGCCCCACTGCCCGGCGCCCGTCTCGGTGGAGATCCCCTCAAGGCCCTCCTCCCTGGCATAGTAGCATTGTGCCACCGCCGTGTTGGGCTTGTGGCTCCCCGGAGGGCTGACGCCTTCCCATTTATAGTAGATCTTCGCCGGGGTATCCAACGCCTGCTCCCAGCGGTGAGCGCGATAGAGCGGCGCGGGCCGCCACATGCGGAGCACATCCTGCACCTCTTCGGGGATCTCGATCCAGCGCTCTTGACTGGCCTCCTGCTCGATCAGCGGCTGCGGGAAGATTGGCGCCAAATCCTGCGGCGTGAGCACCTCCAGCGTCGCCGGGTGACGATAGGGCGGGGGCGGCGTCTTCATATCGGGGAGGATATTGTACCAATGCGTGGGCATTTCGCTTTCTGGCAAAAAATACTTGTACTGTTTCATGTTATATCTCCTTCTGATTTAGGCCTATTTCTCTCCGGCGGCTGGTACATACGTCGTGTAAAACCTCAAGGTCTTAGTACGCTTTACGTAATACGCAATACGTTTTACGTAATTCCGCCACAAGAGACATGCCAACTTGAATTAAAATTAACGGCTTAGCAAGATCAATCTCAATTACTTAAATATGCGTCGCGATGGCTGAGAAAATCCCGGTAGATCTGATAGTGGTTCGTCTCCTCGTAAGCCACCTCCTTGATTTCGGTGTCATCGAAGCTGAAAATCTGCGCGTCTGGATAGGCCAGCAAAATCGGCGAGTGCGTCGCGATGATAAATTGAGCCTGTCCCCTGGCGACGACCTCTCGCAGCAACTGCAAGAACTTCACCTGACTGGCGGGCGAGAGGGCGGCCTCCGGCTCATCCAAGAAGTAGACGCCCCGGAAGTCATAGCGCCCGCTGAAGTAGGAGAGCATCGCCTCGCCATGCGAGAGGGTGTTCAGCAGCTCCCCGCCCTGATATTTGAGCCGGCCCGGATCGCAGAGCGCGACATCGTCCAAGAAATCGGCGAACTCGCGGAAGGTCTCGGCGCGGAACAACGATCCAGGCGCGCGATCCTCGTCGTCGGCCCAGTCGATATCGATAAAATCGACCAGGCGCGTCTCGTAGGGGTTGCGATGCGCGACGTGGCGCTTGGATCGATGCCAGACATGCACGCCGCACTTGCGCGTGATCGCGTCCAAAAGCGTCGATTTCCCCGAGCCGTTTTCCCCCACAAAGAAGGCTACCGGCTTGCGGAAGGTCAGGCGCGAGGTCGCCCGCAAGACGGCCAGATTGAATGGATAGTATTGCTCGGTAGGGTAATGATCGTGATAGAGCTGCACGCCGGTAATATGTTGCATTGCCAGGCCTCCCTTACATTAACTAGCATCAACATCAAACTCTTCCACCCTTGCGAAGGTCAACCAAAGCTGCTTGCGATCAAGCCGTCTTTCCGGGTCTCGATGCTTTTGGATTCCCAGGCTCTTGTGGAACCTTCGCAAGGAGAAGTTAGGATCAAACATCCAACAGACGGAACGGCTCGCCGCGCTGTTGCGCCCCGCGCAGGAGCGGGCCGGGGAGGCCCATCGCGGAGAAGACGCGGCGCATTGTGGCGCGCGCTTCCTCCTGCATGCGGCGCGTGCCTTCCATTAAAACCTCCTCGACCTTGCCGGGCTGCGATGCGTAGATCGCCCGGCGCTCGCGGATCGGATCCAGGAAATTGTTGATGGCGCGGGCCAACTTGCGCTTGACTTCCACATCGCCTACCGTGCCCTGGCGATAGCGCGCCTTGAGATCGTTCACCTCATCCACATCGGGATTGAAGGCATCGTGGTAGATGAAGACCGGGTTGCCCTCGACGCGGCCCGGAATATCGGCGCGGACGCGGTTAGGATCGGTGTACATCCCGAAGACCTTCTGGTTCACGGTTTTCTCGTCATCGGAGAGATAGATGGCGTTATCCAACGACTTACTCATCTTCGCCTGGCCGTCGATGCCGACCAGCGTTGGCACATCGCCGATCATCACATCCGGGATGGGGAAGACCTCCTCATCGTACATGCGATTGAAGCGGCGAGCGATCTCGCGCGTGATCTCCACGTGCGCCTCGTTGTCCTTGCCCACCGGCACGAGGTGCGCGCGCGGTAGCAGAATATCGGCGGCCTGGAGCACAGGATAGCCGATCAGGCCGAAGGGCATCGTCTCCTCGTTGATCTGCGCGGCACGCGCCATATCCTTGATGCTTGGCAGGCGCGCGAGGCGGGGGAGCGTGACCATCATCTCCAGCACCAGATTCAACTCGGAGGTCTCCGGCAGCGCCGACTGCAAGAAGATCACACTCTTCTCCGGGTCGACGCCCACGGAGAGATAATCCAACACCACATCGTAGATATTGCGCCCCAGCTTCTCGATGTACTCCTTCTCCGGCTTCGTCGTCAACGTGTGCAAATCCGCGATGATGAAGAAGCACTCGTACTCATCCTGAAGCGCCACGCGGTTCTTGAGACTGCCGACGTAGTGGCCCAGATGCAACTTACCCGTCGGACGATCTCCGGTTAAGATTCGTTTTTTCATCCTACACCTCCCTAATTTTGATTTGGTTTGATCGAATTAAATAAGTGATCTTGGTTCCCAACAAAAAAACGCCCGCCCCCGCAAAGGGACGAGCGTGATTGCCCGTGGTGCCACCCTGGTTAGGCCAACTGGGCCAACAAAAAAACGCGCCGTGATGGGCGCGTCTCGTGGCCAGCCAGCCTCACTTTGGTTCGGATACAGCTTCCTGCGATATCCTCCGCTTTGATAACGGTAGCGTTTCCGTCCCGGACTACTTTCCTGCGTTCAGCAGAAGTTCGGCGGGCAGCTCCTGGGGCCATTCAACGCCTGCGCTGGGATCAGGTTCCCACCATCCCCGACTCTCTAGACCCTCGCTCTGACGTTTACTATTCCCATTCACAGCTTTTGTTCTGTATTAGTCACAACTATAGCACGGGTTTCGCGAGGTGTCAAGTTCAGGTCAGAGGATGAAACGAATGGAGGTGAGACATCGGTAATTCAAAGCGCGAAAAACTTTTTCACGCGCGCGATAATGAGGTATACTAAAAGCAAGGGCGTTCTTACGGAACATCCCCGTTAATGCAGGAGGGATATGTGCGGGTTTTGATGCTGTCGAAAGCTTGTATCGTGGGCGCGTATCAGCGAAAGTTAGAGGAGATGGCCGCGCTGGCGCCGGAGATGTCGCTGACGGTGGCGGTGCCGCCGTTCTGGCAGGATGAGCGGGGCAAGATGCCGCTGGAACAGGCGCACACCGAGGGTTATGATTTGCGGGTGATTCCGATGCTGTTCAACGGCGCGTTTCATCTGCACGTTTACCCCACGCTGGGGCGCGTGATGCGCGAGGTACAGCCCGATATCGTGCACATCGACGAGGAGCCGTACAACTTGGCCGCCTACCACGCCCATCGTTTGGCGCGCCGCCACGGCGCGCGAGCGCTCTGGTTCTCCTGGCAGAATCTCCGGCGCAACTATCCCCCGCCCTTCGTCTGGATGGAGCGCTACAACCTCCGCCGCATCGATTACGCGCTCATCGGCAGCCAAACGGCGGCCCAGGTCTGGCGGCAGAAGGGCTACGACGGCCCTCTGGCCGTGATCCCGCAATTCGGCGTCGATCCGCAGCACTTCGCGCCGCCGTCCACACCCGCGCCGGACGACCAACCCCCGCACATCGTCCACATCGTCTATGTAGGGCGCTTGGTGCCGGAGAAGGGCGTGGATCTACTGCTGACCGCGCTGGCCGAGTTGGGAGGCGCGTGGCGGGCGACGATTCTGGGGCGCGGGCCGGAGGCGGCGAAGCTCCGCGCGCTGACCGAACGGCTCGGCCTGAGCGAGCGGGTGGCTTTTCGCGAGCGGGTACCCTCCGTGGAGATGCCGCGCTTCTACCAGACGGCGGATGTGTTGGTGTTGCCCTCGCGCACGCGCCCCAATTGGATGGAGCAGTTCGGGCGCGTGCTGATCGAGGCGATGGCGTGCGGCGTCGCCGTCGTCGGGGCCGAAAGCGGCGAGATTCCCTACGTGATTGGGGACGCGGGCCTGCTCTTCCCCGAGGATGACGCGGCGGCGCTGCGGGCGGCCCTGGCGCATTTGATTACTTCATCGCAGGTACGACTAGCCCTGGGCGCGCGGGGACGGGAGCGCGTGCTCGCCCGCTTCACCCAGCGGCAGGTTGCGCAGGAAACGATATCTGTATATCGGGAGATGTCAGCATCATGATCGACACAATCAAATCGTGGCTTAGCAGCCTCTTCGCGGGCTGGTATCGTGGGATGGGATTGGCGCATCGCCATTGGGGTAACACCCGGGGCCTGCGCAAGGAGTATGAGGCGGCGATCCAGAATTTCGACCGGGCGCTGCTCTGGAATCCTCAAGCGGCCCACATCTACCTGGAACGCGGCGTCCTCTGGTGGCGCGAGTTGAATCATCCCCGGAAAGCGATCCAGGATTTCACCATCGCGCTGAAGCTTGACCCTGACCTGACCGAGGCGCACTTCAATCGCGGCGTCGCCTACCAGCAATTGCAGGAGTACCCGGAGGCCGTCTCCGATTTCAAGGCCTATCTAGATGAGGGATCGCATCCCCATTGGCGAGAATACGCCCAAACTATGATCCGGGAGTTGAACGAATGGCTCAGCAAACCAAGCGGCGGTTGTTAGGCTCTTGCCTGTTGGCGATGGGAGGTGTGGGACTCCTGTGGCTCTGCGTCGCTTGTGTGCCCGCATCTCCTACCGCGCCGACGCCAGTATTACCCCCGATTCCCTCAGAAGCAGCGCAGCAGGTCACGGGGGTGCATGCGCCCGCAGCGCTCTGCCGCTCGGCGACGCATCTGCGGCTCCGCCCGGAGATCGCGTCCGCCTGGCCGATCACGGCGACGGCCACTTGGCGCTTGACTCCGGCGGATGAAACCGCGATGTTGAGCGCGGGCGCGTGGCATCCCGACCAGGGAGAGCTGTTCGTGGACTTCCCGGGGGGCGAGCCGCTGGCGCCGGGGCGGTACATCGTGCATTTAGAGGCGGATTCGGAGATTGTCGCGCGCCACACCTTCACCGTGACGGCCACGCCTCCCACGGTCACCGCGTTGACGCTGGCGCTGACGCCCGACGGCCCGAAGGTCGCGCGGCTGACGGCTGAGACGCGCCATTTCTACGTGCGCTACGAGTATGAGGGCGGATGCACGGGCGCGCCGATCTGGGTCGTTGTCCGGCGCGGTGAGGCGACGGTCTGCAAACGCTCGTTCACATTGACGGCGGTCGCCGGCCAGGGCGCGGTGGCCTGCTACCGCGAGGATGGCGCGCCCTTCGATGCCGGGGCCTATCGCGCCGCGCTGACGCTGATGGGCGAGCCGAGCCGCGAGGTCGCTTTCGAAATCGGGCCGCCGCCCACGCCCATCCCCACACAAACTCCCGCGCCCACCGCGACGCCCGCGCCGGACTGTGGCCCACTCGTCATTTCGGCGGGACTGACGCCCGACGGCGATCCCGTCTTAGTGCGCGAGTCGTTCGAGTGGTACACGCAGGCGATCTACGCCGGGCGGCGCTGCTCGCAGCTCTCGCCGGCGACGACGTGGCAGGCGACGTGGTATCGCAATGGAGAACCGGCCCGCACGACCAAGGGGGCGTGGGACGGCGCATCGCGCGGGGTGGTGTGGGATAGCGTCACGGGCGTCATCACCGCGCCCTTTTTGCTCCCCGGCGCCTACAGCGTGACCTTGGAGATCGCTGGCGCGGGGGCGCCGACGGCGGCGTTCGATGTGATTCCGTATGTCACGCCGGAACCCTAAAGTTTCTTGTCTCACCCTTGCGAAGGTTAGAGGTAAATTCACTCATCGCTGAGAATCCTAAAAGTGCAGACAGATCTACTGACACGACACCATGCAACCTTCGCAAGGTTCCAGAATTTCTCTCTAAGCATCTGAAAGGAGGTTCACATGAGTACGGTCATCACAGTATCCAGGCAACTGGGCAGCCGGGGGAGCTATATCGCGACCGCGGTGGCAAAAACCTTAAATCTACGCTATATGGATCGTGAAATTCTTCAACGAGTGGCCGAGATTGCGGGGTATCCCGATGAAGCGATGGTTGAACAACTGGAGAAGCGCGAAAAAGTCCCCGGCCTCTTAGAGCGGATCATCGATGCCCTGGGCCGGATGCCGATGACGCCAACCATCGCCAGCGCCACCTTGCGCGAGGGCTACACCTACGATGAGCAGATCGCGATGATGATGTTGGAAGACCAGATGAGCCGTCAGGAGGCCTATCGCCGCTTGGTGGAGGAGGAAATCCGCGCCGAGGCCAGCGAGCCGTACACTGAACTGCTGCGCCAAGTCATCCAGGAATACGCCGACATCGGCGACGTGATGATCGTGGGTCGGGGCGGGCAGGTGATCTTACAGGAGAACCCGCACGTGCTCCATATCCGCGTCCAGGCCCCGCTGGAGGCGCGCATCCGCTATCTGATGGAGCGGTTGGGCATCGACCGCGAGGAGGCGGAGGATCAGATCCATCAGAGCGATAAGGATCGGGCGCGGTATCTGCGCCACTTCCACAGCGTGGATTGGGATGATCCCGCGCTCTATCATTTGGTCATCAACACGGGCAAGATCTCCGTCGATACGGCGACCCACATCATCAGCGAGGCAGCGCAGCGCATCTCGCCGTCGATTGCGACGTAAGCAACGTTTTAAAAAGCACCCGCAAACCCAAAAGAGCCACAAGTCCCCAAAAAAGGAGCTTGTGGCTCTTGTTTTTTCAATCTGTCTGATCTGCTTTATCCGCTCAATCTGCTGAGTTACAGCAGACCCAGATGGCTGTAATCCCCCAGGGTGAGCTTGAGCGCTTTGGGCCGGATGGGTGAGCGCTTGAGTACGACGTTTCGGCCGATCAAGCTATCCTGAATGCGCTGGGCAATGTCCTCGATGGAACTGTGCTCCAGCACAATCGAGCGCTCGATCTCGCTGTTTTGAATGACGCAGTGGTGGTAAATCGAGGTGAAGGGACCGATGTAGGAGTTCACGATGCGCGTGTTTTCGCCGATGATGGCCGGCCCGCGCACCACGCTGTTGATGATCTCCGCGCCCTGCTCGACGGTCACGCGGCTGTCCACCTCCGATTCGCGATCCACGTAGCCCGTGACGTGCGGCTCCAACTCCTCCAGCACCATCCCGTTGGCCTCCAGCATATCGCCGGGGCGCCCGGTATCGATCCACCAGCCGCGATGGATGTAGGGGAAGACCCGGTAATCGTTCTCAACCAGCCACTGGATCGCGTCGGTGATCTCCAACTCGCCGCGCCAGGAGGGGCTGATAGATGCCACAGCCTCCCAGATGTGATGATCGAACATATAGATGCCGACCAAGGCCAGGTTGGAGCGCGGCGCCTTGGGCTTTTCGACCAGGCGGATGATGCGCCCAGCTTCATCCAACTCGGCCACGCCGTACTGCTCGGGCTGAGCGACCTCGGTCAGGACGATCTGGCTGTTCCACTCCGATTCGGCAAATTGTTGGATCAGCGGGGAAATCCCGCCCTGGATGACGTTATCGCCCAAGAACATCACGAAGCGATCATCGCCCAGAAAATCCTTGCTGATCTTAACCGCGTGGGCCAGACCCAAGGGATTTTCTTGGTGGATGTAGGTGATCTTCACGCCCCAGCGATTGCCCCGCCGCACCGCACGCTTGATGTCCTCCGCCGTGTCGCCCACGACGATGCCGATCTCGTCAATGCCCGCGTCGCGAATCGATTCGATGACGCGGAAGAGTACGGGCTTGTTCGCCACCGGGATAAGCTGCTTCGCGCTGGTGAAGGTCAATGGGTAGAGGCGCGTGCCCTTGCCGCCGCTTAAAATCAAACCTTTCATTACTGTTCGTCCCTCCTAATCTTCAATCCTTAATTCTCAATCCTCAATTCTTGATCAATACCCCGTCAGACTGCCCCCTTGCGCGTCGGTGAGAACCGCGCCCAACAAGCGCACGCGGAAGCGATCCAACAACTCCTTCGCCTGCTGGATGCGATCCCGGCGGCTGTGCCCGGCGCGCACGACGAGCAGCAGCCCATCGGTCTGGGCCGCCAGCACCGAGGCGTCCACCGCCACTGTGACCGGCGGCGCATCCAAGATGATGACGTCGGCCATCTCCCGCAGCTTCGCCAGCAGATCCCGCATCTTCTGGGAGTCTAAGATGTCGGCGGGATTGGGCGGCAGCGCGCCGCTGGTCAGCACCTGCAAGCGCGGCACATCCGTATCCTGCACGGGGATCTCGCCCAGTTGCTGACGCAACATCACATCCGTGATGCCCGGCTCCTGCGCGACGCCGAACAACTCGTTCAATTCCGGGCGGCGCAGGTCGGCGTCGACCAAGATGACGCGCTGCTCCGCTTGCGCCATCACGACGGCCAAGTTAGCGGCCACGTGCGATTTAGTGGCATTCGGCGCCGGGGAAGAGACGACCAAACATTCCAACGGCTTATCCAAGCTGGTGAACGCCAAGTTCATCCGCAGCGCGCGATAGGCCTCCGCCGCCGCCGAACGCGGCTCCGTGAGCGTGATTAGATTCAATTCGTTCATCATCCCTCCTGTTATTTTTGTCCGATGGCTACCGGCGGGATCGTTCCGATCACGGGGCCGCCAATCTCCGCTTCAAAATCCTGGGGCCGATAGACAATCCCCGCGCGGACCCACTCCAGCATAAAGACGACGACCACGCCGATGACCATGCCCAGCAGGCCGCCGGCCGCCACATTGATCTTGGTCTTGGGCCGCAGCAGATAATAGGATGCCGGATCGATGACCTCCGCGTAAACACGATCCTCCTTATTCTGCAAATCGTTCTGCTCATTGCGCCAATCGATCAAGAGTTGCGCCCACGTATTGGCGATGTTGTTGGCTACCTCGCCATCTGTGTTATCAACTTCGATCTTGATAACTAAGAGCGAATCGTCCGCGACGATCGTCACGTCATTCTTGAGCGCGCCGGGGGTCATCATCAGATTCAACTGGTTGATCACCTGCTGCGCCTTCTGCTCCGACCATATCACGTTGGCGTAGGAGCGCAGGAGTTGCTTGGCTGATTGCGTGAGGCCGAAATCCGGGCGCGCCAGTTGAATCGAGACATCCACACGCGAGCGATAGATGGGCGTCTGCACCTTGCTGAAGACGAAGGCACTGGCTGCCGTGACAATCATTGCTAAGATGATAATCCATCCCCGCTGACGTAAAACACGAATATATTCTTCAATTTTCATAACTCGTTCACCGGTTCCTTTTCTACTTCTACTGTTACTCCTGTAGCACGTACTGGGCCAACGACTTCTGCACGCCGATGATATCCGTCCCCTTTCTGAACTCGTACGTCAAAGGCACATCGCTGCCCGCGATCCAAATCTTCATCTCGGCATCCATATCGAAGCGCCCGGCCGTTTCAACGGCGAAATGGCGGATCGAGTGGTATGGAATCGAGTGGTACGCGGCCTTCTTCCCCGTCAGGCCCTGTTTATCGACTAAGATCAAGCGTTTGTCGGTGAACACAAAGAGATCGCGGATAATCTTAAACGCGCGCTCGATGCGCTCGCCATCAATGAGGATCGGCTCCAACTCTTTTTGGAGTGTTTGGGCATCAATCTCGGATGCGTTGCCCAGTAATCCACCTAAAAATCCCATCGTTGCCTCCTGTAATGTCACATAGCGAGAGGGACGACATCACGTCGCCCCTCTATCTTCAATCTCAAAGCAGCGCGAAGGGGCAAAAGCGAACTTCGACGAAACGATGGCCTAGAATTCCTGCGACCAGCGATAGCTGACACAGATCTTCCGAAATCCAATCGCTTCGTAGAACCGCAGCCCGGAACCGACCTGCGCCGTCTCCGCGCCTAAGGCGGCCACGCGCCGAATACCCTCCATCATCACCGCGCGCCCCATCCCCATCCGCCGGTACGCTGGATGGGTGCAGACCGGCTCGAAGATGCCCATCCGGTTGCGCGCATCGTACCAGACGATGCAGCAGGAGGCGTACTCGCCATCCGGCGCCTTCACGTAGAGATCCAACTCTGGCCGATAGTCCGGCGCCTGTTGCACCTGCGCGTACGCCTCCGGCGTCGTCCATTCCGCCGGATCTGGATGATCGAAGCCCAGCCCCTGCACCTTGCAGCGCGGCGCCAGATCGCCGCCCTCAGCCATCGATTGGACGACGAAACCTTCCGGCAATTCCACCTCCGGCAGGCCCTCGATGACGAACTCCGAGTCATAGCCAGGATAGTCCGTATGCTGTTGATAGCCGCGCTTGCGCAGCAGCTTTTGAAAGGGCGCGTCGTGCTCGTAGACAAAGAAGCCCAACGAGTTGGCGTCCCGGTCGCGCAGATTTCTCTCGGCATAGGCGACCATCTCATCGAGCAGAAAATCGTATCCGGGGCGACGATGGACGTAGGCCTCACCGTAACGCGGCATTTCGACGTTCACGACGCCCACGATCTCGCCCTCGGCGTTCTCCCAGAGACCGACGGCCTCTTCCCAGAGACGGATGTTGCTCTCGGCGTCGCCATCGAACATCATCGGATGATAGCGCGCCCAGTTCCAGCGCTCCATCCGCCAATTGAGCGGCCTCCCGAACGCCTGGTAGGTCTCCGAAAGAAAATCGCGCACGCGGAGGAAGTCCACGTCTGGGTTATACGTCCGAAATTGTACGTTCACTCAGTCTCCTGCCGCCATCAACACCCGCTCGGCCACTTCCGGCAGTTCGATAGGCGCGAACATTGATATCGGATAGAGATAGCCATCGGGTTCTGATACATCCTCATCAACAACCCGGAGCATATTGTGTGGCTCCGCATCGGCGTCTGGCAACGTACGGTAAACTTTGCCTAAAATTAAGCTCGCCGGATTGCTTTTGTTATCGATACAAATCACAAAATTGCTCATCGAATCACCCTTTTAATTTTGAAATCCTTACGGCCTATACCGTGCGCTTCGAACCAGTGCATCTCGGCTTCGCAAATTGTGCCATCTGCAAGTGCTACGGTCGCTATGCCTTTCATTTTTCGCCAACGTCCCTTACCATATGTTCGGTTCAGGTAACGTCGGATGTAGACACCTCGACCTGCTGCAATAGTCTCAATGTATTCAATTTCACTAAGGATCTCGAATCCCATTATTTTCGTTACCGCTCACTCCCCCCGCAGACGCAACCGGACCTCACGGCAGTGGGGACAATACGCGCCGCGATATTCGCGCCCGCAGGTGTGACAGACCCTCTTCTCCAAGGGACGGTCGTCGTCCATCGAGAGCAAGATAAGGGCCAACTCCTCGCCCTCGTGACGAGCCAGCCAGCGCTCCAGGGACTGATCGCCGATCTTCCATTGACCATTCTCCGGGTCGCGATGCAGCACCCCTTGTAATGAATGCCCATCCAAACGATAGGCATCTAAAATCAAACTTCGAATTGAAGCTTTTCGATAAGCTGGCATAAAGCGCCTCCTTGTGAGGTCATTATAAACGAAGCCATTGAGAGAGCAAGAGTTCTTCCATTCGCATCAACGACTCTCCTGAAGAAGGGGGGATAATTTCACACAAAGACGCATAACGCCGCCTTTCACAGTTAGGGCTTCCCCATTCTCGCTCCAAGGGGATCGATAGATC
>CAZCAI010000120.1:7882-15823 GCA_964496595.1 uncultured Anaerolineales bacterium | reverse complement strand
CTAATCAACAGATTGCCAAGTTTTGCGCGCTAGCTCAAGAACTTTACTGCGCCCGATGCTTTTAAAACCTAAACTTCGCCTAAATAACTCAGCCAAGTGATACTTATCTTCCTCTCGCGTGACGATCCCGTTGTTTTCCAAAACCCTTATTTGTGCAGATGACAGCATCGCCTCAGCCGGCGTAAAAGGAATATGTCGGGACTCATCTGGTACGTCTATAAGTGTGTCGAATATTGCTTTCAGGTCTGGCGTCTCTTGCTTCAATTCTACTATCTTCGCGTCGCCACAGTCTTTCACAGCGGAGCGAATTGCTGCTGGGACCAAGACTCTGTCTTCCCAATATTTATCATCTAAGGACTTTTCAGCCGCTATGCTCAAAAATCTCACCAGATCTCTGGCTTGAATTCGGCCTTTGAAATCGGATAATGCGGCAATGATCCAACGTGCTGATCGGGCCTCTTTGGAACGTTCACTCCCCAGTTTTCTGCCCCACAACGGAATAAGCATGTCACTCAAAGCCTCAAAATCTAAGGATGCTAGTTTCTGGTCGCTTTCTATCAGAGGTATAGACGTTTCGCTCACCACCCAATGCACCAGACGTAAAGCTTCTTCTACTTCCCAATTCAAAGCGTAGGGCTCATATCTTGCCAACAACTGTTGGGTGTTTTGAACTATGGAGTTGGTGACCATATCCTCACGAATGAAAAGAATCAGACCCAAGGGACGGTCGGGTTGTTGTCTTAACCACTCCGGCACATCTTGCAAGAGAGAACGCAAAGCTACTTTGGTGCTCTTGGCCTGAACCATTTGGAAAAAGTCTTCCAGTCCATCCATAACGGCTACAATCTTTTGTTTACGGTCTCGTAAAAATTCAACAACCTCTCGTCCCGCATTCTCCTGATAGAGATTAAATCCCATACTCCAGGCTATGACGTTCAGCCATATTTCGCGCCAGTTGCCTTCGTGAAGATCCTCTTTGAGTTTATCTCTAAGATAATCCTCAATCACGGTCTTCTGATATTTGGCCGGTAAATCTAACACATTCTGAGTCTCCTGACGGCATGTTGAGACAAAGAGGTTTGCTCTCTCAGATAAATTTTTCGGCTTCAAGACAGGGCAGATTCGGGCTGTCTGTAATATCTCATCTCCTAATGCCTCCTTGGCAAACGCCTCCCATTTCTTACGTCGGATAAGCTGTAGGTATGTATATGTCTTTCCTGATCCCTTGGGGCCGACCACAACAGCCAGCGGGGTTTTTCTTTTGAAATCTATAGCTAAGTTATGCAAGGCTTTGATCGTGAGAAATTTCTCGACATCTGCTTTCTCGGCATAGACAAGTTTCTGAGTAAATTCATAAAGTTCTTGACGCATCCCGCGCCGTATTGCCTCGTCGTGAAGTTGGGATATGGCAGGTGTCTCGCCTGCTGCGATGGGGATCCAATCCAAGAGGGGGGTAATCTGCTTTATAATTCCATAGCGATCGAGAAGTCCGCAAACTCTTTGCCATTCTGCTGGTAAAGTAACAAAATGCCCTTGATGTTCTATGATTTGTATTGGGAAATCAACACTGGTATTTTCTTGCTCAACTTCTAAAAAAGGCTCTGCCGCCTGGGTCAAGACTTGGAGACTTTCATCAACGACTTGAGATCCGACTAACTCTCTTAGTACCTTGGTCACGATGAGGGCCGGAAGTGGTTCGTATTCTTCTGCCGGCAGTGATAAATCACTCAATATCTCTAATAACTTCGTTGTACCTTGGATCGATTGGTCACTGAGCGTTGTCACTAAAATGCGATAGACCCGGGGATCGAGGAGCAAGCCTGTGGACAATTCGGAAAGGCCAGCCCGTAGGTCAACAATTACAACATTAACCTCTAAAGCTTTTCCTAAACGCGCAAGCAGGGATGTCAGTCGATAAGGATCGTCCGCCCCTTCGATCAAGTGTTCCGGTTTGATCTCCAAAGATGAAAATTGACCTTCACTGCGGAATGCCGGTAAAATATAAATGTTGTTAAGAATAAGGGATTGGAGGTTTTCTGCTGTTAAACTGATACTTTGTTTTGCTAACGGATCTCGCTCTCCGTGAACAAGTGCCAGAAAATCACTGAACGCCACCGGTAGTTCTGGAAATCTCTCTCTTATCAACCAGGTTAATCCAGGGGCCTCCAGGTCGCCATCAATGAGCAGCACTTTTGCGCGATCATCAGAGTTCACGATGGCCTGGGCCAAGGCCAATGACATTAGCGTGCGGCCGACTCCGCCTTTGAAAGAGTGAAAAATGACAACAGGAGGGAGTTCATCATCGAGAGGCTCAAGATGAGGATGAACGGGTTTGGAGGGCGGCATAACAGATAGAGGACGCGATAAAGAGGGTTTGAAACGACGTTTGGAGGGTTCTTCTTCTGTCTCTTCAATCCAGATGGGCAATGTACGCGATGATGTTTCTGGGCTAACTAACAAGATTTCCGAAGGATCGCCGCTTCTGAATCGAGGATCAAAGAGGGTCTCCAGCCAATTTACAACCTCCGCTTGGTTTTCTGCACCTGGCTTGACCCCTATCTCAACCCCATCCCAGTACGCGCGCGCCCAGATCAATGCCTCAGGCCAATAGTTTTCTCTTTGGGCGCGAAGTAAGACTTCCTCTACGTCCACCCAGGTGAAAAGTCGAATATCTGAGGGAATCATATTATTTTCCTCCTAATCCATTCTGCTATTTTGTCAAAGTACTTGATAATAGACTCTTCGTCTTGCGTTTTGATGCTTATGCCATAACGCCATGCTTGATGACACTCATGGATACCATAATTTTTATCTTTATCACTGCGTAGTCGAAAATGTTGTGGATCTTCGCTAACTATACTCCTGCTTACCTTGAGCTTTTTGATGATTTTCCCAAGATTATGAGTATGTATAGGATGATCTTTATCAAACTCATCGGTTCGCTGACAGCTACTGTACCTGACTAATAAATATTTCAAACCACACTCAATAGCATAGAAATACAGCAAGTAGCTAGAAGGTCCATCATCACACTTTTTCATTTCTTGAGAGTGTTTTTTAAAAGATTTGCGCAAATTGCTGTATCCTGCGGGTATTCTAGCCATTTCACTTCCTCATAATTGTTTGTCTTATATGGGTTTCAGAAATTACTTCAACTCAAGTAATATTGTTAATAAATTAGCGAGTTATCTGTCATGCCGTTACGTTAATTTTACCACAGGATAGTCGCGATGGGTACATTTTCCCGTTTCGAGGTCGTGTGCGGTGATGAGCAGGCGTTTGTTCCCATCGATGTTGAAGGCGACGGAGAAGCGGGCTTCGCCGCGCTGCGCGGGCGGATCGGCGGTGAGGAAGGTCGGCTGGCCCTCGTTCATCCAGAAGTACGCGCGCCGATCCTCCTCCGTGGGCGAGACCTCCATCACGCGCGGCGCCCCGCCGGGATCGAAGACCAGCTCCAGCGCCTGCCCGCTCCGCTGCGCGGGCCGCTCGCTGATCTCGTAGATCTCCAGCCCCAACTGCGTCTGCCCATCATACGCCGCCTTGACCTTGAGCTTGGCCGCCGGCTCGGTCGTGGGATAGGGCGTGCCGCGTTCCACGATGACGTGATAGTCGTAGCTGTCGGCGGCGGGATTGAAGAAGCGCAGCGCGTAGTTGTGCTGGATGTGGTCGTAGAAATCGACGCCGGCGACGAAGGCCGCCGCGCCGCGCGCCACCGCATCCAAGGGGCGATTGAGGCGCACGCGCTCCGGCCCAAAGGTGCGGCGCACCGTCCGGCGGATCGCGGGGATCTGGCTGCACCCGCCGACCATCAGCACCGCTTGGATATGCTCCTCGGCGTAGCCGCGCTCGCGAGCAGCGTTCAGCGCCCGGCGGAGGGTGCGGTTCACCGTGGTGAAGGCGCCCTGCTCATCCATCAGCGCCTCGAACTGCGCTTGCGTGAAGCTGGCGCCCAGCGCCGCGCCGGTCTCGGGATCGACCACGCTGAGGTCGGCGCGCTCCTGGAACGAGAGCCGCTCCTTGGCGCGCTCGCACTCCACCAGCAGCGCGTTGCTGATCCGCCGCACGTCCTCGTCCAGCGGATTGCGATGGTTCTGGCGGAGCACCTCGGAGAAGAGCCACTGATCCAACGTCGCGCCGCCCAGATCCGCGCCGGCCTTGCCCAACACCCGGCAATGGCGTCCCGCGCGCGCCGCCGCCTGCTCTTCGATTAAGACCACGGCCACGTCCAGCGTCCCGCCGCCGAAGTCGAAGATGAGATAGACATCGCCGGGCTGGATGTGCGCGCCGTACCCCAGCGCCGCCGCCGATGGCTCATCGATCAGGCGGAAGCGCGGCATCCCGGCGGTCTCCGCGACGCCGACCAGCCAATCCTCGTAGTGCTCGAACGTCTCCACCGGCACGGTCAGCGCGATCTCCTCGCTTCCGTCTGCCATATTGATCTCCTCGGCGGCGAAGCGCATCACGCTGGCTAAGAAGTCGCGCCCGGCGTCGAAGTGGGAGACCTGCTCGCCGTTGATGTGGCGCTTGACGGGGCTGCGATGCGCGATGTAGCGCTTCATCCAGCGGAAGGTGTGCGGCGCCTGGACGAGGTTGCGCGCGACGACCTGGTGGCCGAGCCAGCGGCGGCGATCCTCCGTGTAGTGGATGAGCGAGGGCACAATCGAAATCTGCTCTTCGCCTTGCTGGAGGATGCGCCCGTAATCGGGGATGTGGAGCGGCACGCCCTCTTGGGCGACCTCATCCCACACGGCCACGACGGTATTCGAGGTGCCGAAATCGATGGCGAACATTGCTTACTCCGCCGCGGGCGCGACGCCCGCCTTGCGCACGAGCGCGCCCTGGTAGCGGACGCCCACAAAGCGCACGACGACGGGATCGCCGGGGCGAGGGGCGGCCCCCGTGCTCAGCGGCGCGTGCCGATTCGGGTCGAAAGCGACGGTCGCGCCCAACTTGCCCTCGGTGGTCAGACCGTGGGTCTCTAACGCGCGAACCAGGCGCTCGGCGACGACTAAAATATCCTCCGCGCGGACGGGCTTGCCTTCATCACGGAGAAGATGGGCCTGCGTGCGGAGTTGGGCCACCGGCGCGGCGACCTCTTCCATCAGCGGCGACATCACCGCCGCGACGCGCGCATCCACGTGCGCCGCCGCCGTGTCGCGCTCGCGGGCCACCGTGGCCTTGAGCGCCGCGATGGTTCGATCTCGCTCCGCTAAATCCATCCGCAAGCGCTGCACCTCGCCCGCCGTTGCCGTCTGGGGAACATCGGGCGTCGGGGCTGGTGATGCGACTAGTTGACGTAATCTGGCGATAAATTTCACGGTAATCTCCCTAAAAGTCGAAAGTCGAATATTAGAATTTAGAATTGCGAATTGTGAATAAGACTATTGAGTAAAGATTCAAAATTCTAAATTCGCAATTCGCAATTCCTACTCAATCTCGATATCGAACTCCCCCATCATGATCGTCGGTGTGTGCTCCGTGTCAATCTCGATGTCGAAGCGATGGCGATGGCGTAGGACGGCGGCGACGAAGGTCAGCGCCCCGCGGGCGCGGGGCGCGAGGTCGGGGTGGTCGGTGAAGACGCCGGCGGTCGCGGCCAGGGTGGGGGAGATCTCGGCCAAGGGCGCGGTGAAGAGCGTGGGCATCTGCTGGATGCGCAGATCCCACAGCGTGAGTTCCGCATCCGAGGTGCCGACGGCCATAAAGGCCGCGTCCGGCGAGATGTGCAGCGAGGTGAGCCGCTCGCCGGGCACGACCACCTGCCCCAACTCGCGATAATCCTCTAGAGCGAGGATGTGGACGACGCCATCGGCGACGCCGATCAGCGCGCGCCCCGCATCCGCCAACATCTCGATCCCCTGAATTTGCTTGCCGTACCGGGCCACGTAATCCTCTCGTACCCAGTGATGGTTGGTGTTTGCATACCTGACCTGACGATATTGACCGAGGTCGCCATTGTACTTGCCGCCCAGGATCATCTCCCCATCCGGCGTGAATGCGGCGCAACGGAGCACGCTGTCCATCCGCGTGGTGCTGGAGAGGGTGTGTAGGCCCGTCACCGGGCTGCCCGGCGTCTTGGTTCGGAGTTCGATCAGATAGAGGCTCTGGTGAAGTAGCGCCGCGCGTGCGCCATCGGCGGAGACGGCGAGCGCCCGCGCCCAATGATTGAACTTGTATTTCGTGCGCCGCTTTAACGCAGGGACGTCCCACACCTTGGCGAGCTGATCGCGTCCCGTGGTGAGCGCCTGCGACGCGCCAATCGTCGCCAGCCCCGTGATCGAGCCGACGTGCCGGCCCACGCGCGCGACCTCCTCGCCGTTCCAGGAATAGAGGCTGCACGGCGTGGTTGTGCGGTTGGTGCGCTCGGCGCAGAGCAGCGTATCATCCGGCAGAAAGGCCACCTCGCCGATGGAATGATCGAAGGCGTCGAGTACCTGCTCGCGACGCGCGGTCTCATAGTTCCAGAGCACGACCTTCTGCGCGCCGGTGCCGAGGGCCAGCGTCTGCCGCCGGGGCGCGAAGGCGATGGCGTTGATGTTGCCCGGCGCCCTGGCGTGCGCCTGGAGCAGCGCCATCGGGAAGAGCTTGCTCAGCTCCGGCGGCTGGATGCGCAACTCGGGCCGGGCCAGCGGCGCGATCCGCGCGAAGAGGCGGCGCTCCAGCTCGGCCTCCGGCTGCCAATCGAGGCCGGCCAAATAGTGGACGATGCGCACGCTCCAGTTGAAGGGCGCCTCGAAGGCCAGCCGCCAGAGCTTCTCGTGCTCTTTGTTGTTGGCCAGCATATTGAGGAGGAACTCCAACTCCTCGTCGTCCATCTCCGCGACGCGGTCGCGGTAGTCCTGGCCCGCGATGGCCGTGAGATAATCGAGCCGCCCGGCGCGGCGCAGCGTCTCGCGTACGCGCCGCCGGATCAGGCCATCGGCCAGTTCGTAGGCGGCGCGGAGCAGGCGATGGTCGAAATCTAAGTTCTCGTAGCGCGCCCACTGCTCGGTGAGAAAGAGGTAGAGCGCGCGGTCGGCGGGCGCTTCGGGCAGATAACCGGTCTCCAGCGCGATGGCGCGCAGGTCCGGTTGATCCTGGCGGATGACGATGCGGCACACCTGCTCTCGAGCCTCCTGCGTCTGGAGATTGTGCAGCACCTGCTGCGCGCGCGCGGCCAGGAGCGGATTGGGATCATCGAGCGCCTGCGCCAACGCTGGGACGAGGTTCGCGCCGCACTGGCGCAGCATGTCGAGCCGCTCGACCTCCAGCGCGCTCAGCACCCGCGCCTCCGAGGGCGAACTGGCGACCCATTGATGGGCGTTCAGCAGCCCGGCCAAATCGAGGGAGCGCGTTTCGGCCCAAATACGGCAGATGGCGTTGATGACGCGCGCATCGTGCACCTCGTGCAGCGCCGCCAGCGCGATATCGCGCACGTCGGTATCGGAGGCGTGGGCCACCGCCTCCGCCAGGGCATGCATTGCCTCGGGCGAGCCGTCCTCGGCCAGCGCCTGCGCCGCGCGCCGGCGCAGCATCCCACCGATCAGGGGGGTTTGAGTATAGAGTCGCGCGCTCAGGCGCTCAAGTTGGTTCTCGTTCATAGGCCTTTCGTCATCCTTGAATATGCAATGAATATGCAATGTTGCCCGCCACGGCATGGGAGGAAGTCGGCATATCATTCCGACCTACATCTGGGTACATCTGGGGATTATAGTCGATTCTGGCGTGCTGACAAAGGATGCATGTTCGCCGGTTTTGTTTTTGCAAGCTGGCCAAAAAACAAACCCCCGGCGCCGAGGCTCTCCTCGATGCCGGGGGTGTTCTTTATCGTGCATCGTGATCTACTATTCCTCTCCTCTCCCGATTGAGCCGCTGAAGGCTTCTTGAAACGCGATCCTCTTCATTTTGTTTATTCTCGCACCTTGTGATATGATGGAAGAAGATGAAGAAGATGAAGAAGAT
>CAZCAI010000120.1:0-7782 GCA_964496595.1 uncultured Anaerolineales bacterium | reverse complement strand
GAAGAAGATGAAGAAGATGAAGAAGATTGTGAAATGTAGTGGCTTAAAGAGCATATATGGACATCAGTGCGATTCAAGAGAAAATACGACTCGGTGATTACCGTTTCTCAGATCATGCCGTCAAAAGGATGCTTGAAAGAGCTATTGAGCGTGTTGAGGTTGAAGAAGCGATTCGTAATGGCGCCATTATTGAAGAGTATCCTGATGATAAGTACTCGCCCAGTTATCTGAGTTATGGGCAAACACTCGTTAGGCGTGATTTACATGTCCAAGTGTCTTTGCCACCCAAAGTGGTGATCATTACAACGTATGAACCCGATCCCGATGAATGGGTCGATCATAGCATCAGGAGGTAATATGCGTTGCGTATTCTGCGGCGGTGAAGTTGTCTCTAAAAATGTAACGTTTGTTTATAAATATAGTGAACAGTTGCTTGTGATCGAAAACGTTCCGGCGGAAGTGTGTACCAGATGTGGTGAGAAGACCTATTCGCCCGAGACCACGGATCAGATTATGGCGTTTGCGAAGCAGCACTTTAAGCCGGTTAAACAGGTCGAGGTTCCGGTTTTCGATTACAGGCACAAAGTAGCAGCGGCGGTTTGAAATAGTAAGCGCTCACCAAAATACAACCCCCGGCGCCGAGGTTTTCCCTCGATGCCGGGGGTTTCTTTGTCGCGTAAGGTCTGTGATCCCCACAAACGAGCAAATTTTAGCTGCTTTTAGGGCTGTCTAGGGAGTTGTCCGGTGAAATCCAAAAGACCCCTATTCCTCTCCGGCCTGAGCCGCCGATGGCTTCTGGAAGAGCCATTCCCACTCCTGGTAGGTCTCCGGGTACGAGGCCAATTGCGCGCGCCCCTCCCCGATCCACGCGCGGAGGGCGTCGATGCTCTCGCGCTGGGAGATGGCCAACGGTACCAGTCGCTGGACGGCGGCGAGGATGTCCTCCGTGGTGAACTCGCGATGGTCGTTGAAGCCCAAGTACATCGCGTCGATGACGGCCTGCTCGATCTCCGCGCCGACGTAGCCCTCGGCGGTTTCGGCCAACCGGATGATGTCGTAATCCTGCGGCATGCGATGGCGCTTGCGCAGATGCACGGTGAAGATGGCCTCGCGCTCTTGAAGATTGGGGAGATCTAGAAAGAAGACCTCGTCGAAGCGTCCCTTGCGCAGCAGCTCCGGCGGGAGGCGGGTGACGTCGTTGGCGGTGGCCACGACGAAGCACGGCGCGCGCTTTTCCTGCATCCACGTGAGGATCGTCGCGAAGACGCGCGTGCTCGCGCCGCTGTCGGTCGTGCCGTAGACCAGCGCCTTCTCCATCTCATCGATCCACACCACGCACGGCGCGATGGTCTCGGCCAGATGCAGCGCGCGCCGCGTCCGCGCCTCCGATTCGCCCACCAGCCCGCCGAAGAGCGCGCCGACGTCTAAGCGCAAGAGCGGCATCCGCCACAGGCCGCTGATCATCTTGGCGCTGAGGCTCTTCCCGGTGCCGGGAATGCCCAGCAGCGCGATGCCCTTGGGCGCGGGCAGGCCGTAGTCGCGCGCCTCCTGCGTGAACGCCCGCTCGCGCAAGCGCAGCCACGCCTTGAGCGCGCCCAGGCCGCCCACGTCGTCGGGCGTTTCTGTGACGGCGAAGAACTCCAGCGCCTCGTTTTTGCGGATGATCTGCTTCTTCTCCTCGGTGACCAGATCGATGTCGCGCTCGTCCAAGATGCCATCCCGCACCACGGCCTTGGCGAAGACGCGCTGTGCTTGGGCGGCGGTGAGGCCCAGCGCGGCCTGGATCAGCTTCTCGCGGCCCAAGGATGTGAGTTGCACGTTGACGCCCGCCGTGCGCGTCAGCGGCGCCAGCACAGCGTCCAACACCTCGGCGGTGGGCAACGGCAGCTCCAGGATGACCGCCTCATCCTGCAACTCGGTGGGCAACTCGCCCGTCGGCATGGTCACGATGAGCGCGTTGCGCGCCTGCTTGAACGCCTGCGCCAGGTTGCGGAGCTGGCGCTTGATGCGCGGATCGCGCCAGAACTCGTGGAAGTCCTTGAGCACCACCACGGTCTCGTCCGGCCCCTCGGCGGCGCGGGCGAGCGCGGTGAGCGGATCGCGCGCCTCGGGGAGCGCACCCCGGCCCCCGCACAGGCGCTCGTAGCCGGCGCCGACGTCCCAACTGAGGCAGGTGCGCCCCAATCGCTGGCAGGTGGCGCGGATGGCCTCCAGCGCGCGCATTTCCTCTGGCGTCTCCACGACGATGAGCGTGAACCGCGCGCGTAAGATGATGTCCAGTTGTTTCTCGAATTGCATGGTCATTGTAAGGCTCCCTGATGTTTGTACGTAGTCAGCTACGCAATGAGCGTAGCGAATGGAGTAGCGTCCTCTTGGATAGTGCAAAAGACGGCCTGGCTACGGATGACGCTCGCTACTGCGCCAGCAGTATCACGGCGGAGCGCGCCGCGAGTCGATAGCGGCCCCGGCTCACGCGCGGCGCTTCATCCGGCCGGCGAAAATCCTCCGGGCTGGCGCGCGCGGTATCGATGATGCGATACCAGTCGGCTCCGGCGGGCAACGCGGGCAGCTCGAACGCCAGCGGCTCCCAGTAGGCGTTGAGCATGATGTGCAGGTGATCGTCATAGTGCGGATGGTTGAGTTCGAAGGCCAGGCTGTGCGAGTGCGCGCCCCAATCCGGCGCGTCGAGCCGGACGCCGTGCCACGTAAAGTGTTGCGGAGCGCGATCCGCTGCGGTCCAGAAGCGCTCCTCACGGAAGACGGGCCGCTCCTGGGTGAAGGCGATGAGGTGGCGCGTGAAGCGCAAGAGATCGGCGTGTTCGTCTATCCCGCGCCAATCGAGCCAACTGATCTCGTTATCCTGGCAATAGGCGTTGTTGTTGCCGCGCTGCATCCGGCGGACTTCGTCGCCCATCAGGATCATCGGCGTGCCCTGCGAGACGAAGAGGATCGTCAAGAGGTTCTTGATCTGCCGGCAACGCAGCGCCTGGATAGCAGGATCGTCGGTGTGACCTTCTGGGCCGCAGTTCCAACTGTAATTCGCATCGGTCCCGTCGCGATTGCGCTCCTGGTTGGCGCGGTTGTGCTTGCGATTATAGCTGACCAGATCGTCGAGCGTGAAACCATCGTGGCAGGTGACGAAGTTGATGCTGCGGTTCGGCTCGCGATCCCGCTGTGGGTAGAGATCGGGGCTGCCCGTGATCCGCGCAGCCAGCTTCTCCACGGTGTGATCGTCGCCCTTGACGAAGCGGCGCACGTCGTCGCGGAACTGACCGTTCCACTCGGCCCAGCGGTGGCCGATGAACGAGCCGACTTGATAGAGGCCGGCGGCGTCCCAGGCCTCCGCGATGATCTTGGTGCCGGCCAGCACCGGGTCGGATTCGATCTCCCACAGGATGGGCGGGCTTTTGAGCGGCTTGCCCCATTCATCCCGCGCCATCACGGAGGCCAGGTCGAAGCGGAAGCCATCGACGTGCATCTCCGAGACCCAGTAGCGCAGGCTGTCGATGATCATCCGCCGCACGATGGAGTGGTTGGTGTTGAGCGTGTTGCCGGTGCCGGCGTAATTGGCGTAGCGGGTGGGATCGCCGGGGTAGGGGATGTAGTAGGCGCGATTCTCCAGCCCGCGAAAGCAGAGCGTCGGCCCGTGATGATCGCCCTCGGCGGTGTGGTTGTAGACCACGTCCAGGATGACCTCGATCTGGGCCTGGTGCAGCGCCTTGACCATATCGCGGAACTCATCGACGGGGCCAGGCGGATCGGTGCGCGAGCTGTAGCCCTGATGCGGCGCGAAGAAGCCGATGGGGCTGTAGCCCCAGTAGTTGGGCAGATCGCCCGGCGCATCCTGCGGATCGAATTGCTGGACGGGCAGCAGTTCCACCGCCGTGATGCCCAGCGATTGGAGATAGGGGATCTTCTCGATGACGCCCGCGTAGGTCCCGCGCTTCTCCGGCGATACGTCGGCGCTCGGATGCCGGGTGAAGCCGCGCACGTGCATCTCGTAGATCACGGTGCTGGCGTAGGGCAGGCGGATGGGCGTGTCACCCTCCCAATCGTAGTGATCGCCGGAGACGACGACGGATTTCATCGCGTGGGCGGCGTTATCGCCCGGATGCTTGGCCGCCCGGCGGTCGTAGTTGTCGCCCACCGCGATGGCCCGCGCGTAGGGATCTAAGAGGAGCTTCTGACCATCGAAGCGTAATCCCTGCGCCGGATCGTGGGGGCCGTCCACGTGATAGCCGTAGAGCTGCCCCGGCTCGACATCGGGGAGCAGCACGTGCCAGTAGTAGAACGTGCGGTTGCGCTCAGGATCAAGGCGGATGACGCGAGTGGGCGCGCCGTCATCCACATCGTCGAAGAAATGCAGCTCGACGGCGTCGCAGTTCCTGGAGAAGACGCAGAAATTCACGCCATCCGGCGTACACGTCGCGCCGAGGGGATAGCTTTGGCCGGGCAATGGTTGGTTTGTCATTGTGCCATTTCCTCTCGACGTCTGAATTTGGATTTCAATGAAGCATCGCTCGGATTATATCTACAGTCAAGGTTGATTTTCCGACCAATCCTCAATGTCTAAACCCGCGATTTTCTCGAAGTGGCTGAGATTATGGGTCACCAATGTCCATCCGTGCTCCATCGCGATGCCGGCTATCAAAAGATCGATGTCATCCACAGGGGTTCCTTGTAATCGAGTCTCGGCATATATAGCCGCGGCGTACTCCACCGCCACTTTTGTCAGTGGGACAATGGTATTCTGTTCTACAAATTCCATAAAATCTGACAATTGTCGATGTGCATCGCGATGTCTCAGGCCGCTTAGAATCTCATAGTAGGTGATAATGCTCAGGTTAATTCTCTCGTGTTCTGCTATATATACCTTGAATTGCATTGCAACCTGTTCATCGCCCCTGAAGAAGTACGATAGGATGTCCGTATCAATCAGCGCCGGTTTCACGGTGGCGCCTCCCAGAAAATGCTTGGCGGCGACGAACTTGTATCTCTTGCAGGAAATCCGCAAATTCATCTACCGGCATATCGGCCCAGATCCCTGCATAGCGCATCACATCCGGTGGTTGCTTCTGCGTGGATTCCAAACCTAGACGGTAATAATGAAGGAGGGCATACACTTCTGCCAGCTTATCGTCGGGAATACGATTAACTTCCGCTATTAACTTTTCTCTTTCTGGTAAATTTCGCATAATTGCTCACCCTTTCTGTCTCAGTGACGAAGAAAGTTTTCCATAGCATGGCTTATGTTGTCTCTGGAAGTATTGTATCATACAAAAAGCAATCTGGTAATAAAGAAAAAACGCCGGGGAAAACATCTCCCCGGCGTTATCAAAGCGAAGTAGCTATCCCCAGTCTATAGCTCCAAGGAGATCGTTAGATCTCCGTTAGAGTCGGGGATTTGACAATCCCCTCCGAGCATCAGGGTTATCTGGGGACTCCCGCCGTATTGTCCTACGATTTGCCGAAGACCTTGTCCATCACCTCGTCCGAAAGATCGGCGGTGACGTTGTGCGGGGGGAGCGGCTCCAGCTTCATGAATTCGGGCAGGCGATCATCTTGGTTGGTGAAGCCGGCCTTCAGGTTGAAGTCGCGCTCGCGCTCGAGAATCTCGGCGCCCATGGCGACGGCCTCGTCGCCCGTCATCTCGGTGCCCAACATACCGTTGATCTCGTCGATCATGCCCTCGAAGCCGCTGGGGATATCTAAGATGGCGAAGGCGATGAAGAGGCAGTGCCCGACGGTGTCGATGAGGGCGGTGGTGTCCTGGAACGCGCGGCTGAGATCGGCCTTGGCTTCCTCGGAGGCCAGCGGGTCGGATTCGCCGCCGACGTTCAGAATCTCCGGGGCGATGGTGTAGCCGGCGGTGTGATCCGCGCCCATGGGGGTAGTGGCGTAGGTGACGCCAATGCCCTTGACCGCGCGCGGTTCGTAGGCGGGCATACCCTGGCCCTTGACGGATGGAGAGCGGGGGTTCCCTAACGCCTTGGCCGTAAAAGCGGTGCCGCCGCCCAACATTCGGCCGGTGGGCGTGCCCTTACCCATCTGTTTCACCAGATCTAGCGCGCCCTCGGCGTCGCCGAACTCGATGATGCCGGAGTCCATCGCCACACCGATGGAGACGCCGGTCTCGATGGTGTCGAGGCCGTAGGCGTTGCACAACTTCACCAATTCGCCAATCGCATCCAGATCATCGATGCCACAATCGGCGCCCAAGGCCCAGTCGGACTCGTACTCGACACAGGAGACGATTTTCTCGCCATCCTCGTCGTAGAGCGTGTTGGAGCATTGGATGATGCAGCCGGGGCTGCATCCGTGGTTATAAATCTCCTCGCCGGTGCGCGCTTTGTTGTTCTCGAAGATGGCCTCGCCCGCGATCTTGGCCGCGCCCTCGAAGCGTCCCTCGCGGAAGTTGCGGGTCGGCAGGCCGCCGGCCTCGTTGAGGATGTTGATCAGAATGGCGGTGCCGTAGGTGTTGAGTCCGCCCTTCGGCTTGGTGACGGCGTGGCTGGTCAGGGCCTCGCGCATCTTCTTGGCGCCCTGCTTGAACAGCTCTTTATCCGCATATTCGATGCCCGGCGCGTCCTTGTCATCCAACACCAGCAGCTTCAGCCCCTTGCTGCCCATCACGGCGCCTAAGCCGCCCCGGCCAGAGTAGCGGTTCGGCTCCTTGCCCATATCGTTGAAGGCGATGCCGGAGTTGCCATATCCGAACTCCCCGGCGGTACCGATGGCGGCCAGATGGACTTTGTCGCCGAAGGCCTCATAGACCTCGGGGAAGACCTCGTAGAGATCGCGGCCTACGTAGTCATCGGCGGGGGAGAACTCCGCCTTCGGCTTGCCATCTTCTAGAGAGATCTTGACGGTCCAATAGCTCTTATCTTTGGGTTGGCCCTCCACGATGATGGCCTTGATGCGCATCTTAGCCATCGCCGGCGCCCAACTACTGCCGACATTGGATTCCTTGATCCCGCCGGTGAGCGGCGACTTCCCGCCCGCCGAGAGGCGCGAGGAGGTGGGGGCCATCGTGCCGGTGAGAAGACCCGGCGCCAGGACCAGTTTGTTGTTCGGGCCGAGGGGGTGGCACGTGGGGTCAACTTCATCATAAACGATGGTGGAGGTCAATCCCCGCCCGCCCAATTGGCGATACTTTTCGGGAACCTCTTCCACTTTGTAGGAACGATCGGTCATGTTAAGACGCAAGAACCACATATACAAACTCCTTTCTTGTGAATGACAATAGTGATTGGATGTGATCCAGGGCTATAGCCCTGTTGCATAAGTGATCCTAATGTGGGTGAGTTGTTATCCACAGAAGAGCCTTCATCGCCAGATGTTCGTGCAAAGCCTAAGAACTTGACGAGTTAGGCCCTAATGTGGGTAAATGGGTGTCAGCATCAGGCGAGGCCTACATGCCGACGGGGGGTTGTGAGGCACGCAAAGAAGCAACCCTCCACATTAGGATTGGGAAAGTTGCCTCCTTTGCAAGAATGGCAGGCGTAGAAATCACTTCCTACACCCTATCGCCCATTTGCCCGCTGGGGGACGGGATGGGTCGGAGGCGGATTTTGGTTTGCTACACTAATATAATAGTCAGATTTGCCGACTTTGTCAATAGCGATCTGGGGATGGTTAGGGTTTTCCCATTTTGTGATTATGCCTCATTCGCTCCAAGCGGATTGCTAAACCCGCGCCTCTGTGGCATATTTTGAACGTGTTTTCAACTTGTGCAAGCAAAACGGGGATCTGGCGATCCCCTTGGAGCGAGAATGGGAAAGC
>CAZCAI010000119.1:0-16267 GCA_964496595.1 uncultured Anaerolineales bacterium | reverse complement strand
CGCGGCTGACTAATTTCTAATTATGCGGTTGTTAAGGTGCTGGTCAAACCTAATGATAGGGACATACATCGCTCTTTTGGTAGCATTCAGTCTATTGGAAAGGCGCTATCGAGGAGCTGAGGCGTGAACAGAATTCAAAGCAAACCCTTGCGAAGGTTCCAAACGCCCTCTTGGCTCCAGGTTAGCTTCGATGGGCCAAAGAGCTTGGGGCATGGCAGTCCTTCAGAAACCTTCGCAAGGGTGACCGAGTAGAGTGATCAGGAGGAGAATATAACCGTATGCACATCTTAATATTGGGAGGAACCATCTTTTTGGGACGGGCGCTGGTCGAGGCGGCGCTGGAGCGTGGTCACGAGATCACGCTCTTTAATCGCGGCCAGACCAACCCGGAGCTGTTCCCCAATGTAGAAAATGTAGAAAAGCTGCGCGGGGATCGCGAGGGCGATCTCGCCGCGCTGGAAGGCCGGCGCTGGGACGCGGTCATCGATACCTGCGGCTACGTCCCGCGCATCGTGCATCGATCCGCCGAGTTGCTGGCCGATGCCGTGGCGCACTACACCTTTATCTCGACGCTCTCGGTCTACGCCGATGTGAGCAAAATCGGCATCGATGAAGAAATGCCCGTCGCGACGCTGGCGGATGAGAGCATCGAGAAGGTCACGGGCCAGACCTACGGCCCGCTCAAGGCGCTCTGCGAGCAGGCCGCCGAGGCCGCGATGCCCGGTCGCGTGCTCACCGTGCGCCCCGGCCTCATCGTCGGCCCGCACGACCCGACCGACCGCTTCACCTACTGGCCCTGGCGCGTGGCGCAGGGCGGCGAGGTGTTAGCGCCCGGCCAGCCGGAGCGCCGCATCCAGTTCATCGACATGCGCGATCTCGCGGGATGGATCATAACGATGGTCGAGCGGCAGACGACGGGCATCTACAACGCCGACGGGCCGGCAGAGCCGCTCGCGATGGGCGAGCTGCTGCGAACGTGCCGCGAGGTCAGCGACAGCGACGCGACCTTCACCTGGGTCAGCGATCCGTTTCTGATGGATTATCAAGTCCAGCCGTGGAGCGATATGCCGCTCTGGATTCGCGCGTCGGATGCCAACACGCGGGGCTTCTTCGCCTTCGATTGCAGCAAGGCCATCGCGGCGGGGTTGACCTTCCGCCCGCTGGAGATCACGGTGCGGGATACATTGAACTGGGCGCGGGGCCGCTCGCCGGATCACCAATGGCGCGCGGGCATCTCGCGACAGCGGGAAGCGGAACTGCTCCGCGCCTGGCCGCGCTATATAGTCTAAAGTTACACTCAACCCTTGTTCCCGGACAAACCGGATAAAAAAGGAACAAAGACAATGAACAACCTCGCCGCCGAACTGCCGCTCTGGCACGAGCACGTCCCGCTGATGCGCTCCGGCTACTCCGAAGAGCTGTTGACCCAGGTCGCAGCGCAGCGCCAGCACGCGACGATCTATCCGCCGCAGGATCGGATCTTCGCCGCGCTGCACCTGACGCCCTTCGACGCCGTCAAGGTCGTGATCGTGGGGCAAGACCCCTATCACGGCGCGGGGCAGGCCAACGGCTTGGCCTTCGCCGTCTCCGAGGGGATCCAACCGCCGCCGTCGCTGCGCAACATCTTCAAGGAGGTCGTCGCGGATATTTACAACGGCAACCCAGACGATGGCAATGCACCGGCTGCGACCTCCGATCTCACCGCGTGGGCCGAGCAGGGCGTGTTGCTCCTCAACGCCACCCTCACCGTCCGCGCGGACGAGGCCGGCTCCCACGCCGATCTGGGCTGGCAGGCGCTGACCGACGACATCATCCGCGCGCTGAGCGAACAGCGCACGCACATCGTCTTTATGTTGTGGGGCAAGTACGCTCAGGCTAAACGTTGGTTGGTTGATGAAGATCGTCATCTGATTTTAGCCGCGCCCCATCCCTCGCCGCTTTCGGCCTGGCGCGGATTCTTCGGATGCCGCCATTTTTCGCAGGCGAACGAGTACCTGGCCGCCCACGGCCAGGAGCCGATCCGATGGTAGGCCGCTCCATTCGTCTCGTCTTGGGCAGGACGATCAGCGCGGCGCTGCGCGCCGCATGCCTCCTACTCCTCCTGGTGGGATGCCAGCCGTCCGAGGCTAAACCGCTGCGCATCGCCGTGCTGCCGGTTCTGGACGTGCTGCCGCTCTACGTCGCCGAGGCCGAGGGCTACTTCGCCGAGCAGGGCGTCGCCGTCGAGTTTGTGCCCGTCGCCTCCGCCGCCGAGCGGGATCAATTGCTGCAGGCGGGCCAGGTCGATGGCGTGATCACCGACCTGGTGGCACTGGCGCTCTACAACCGCGACGAGCCGCGCGTCACCGCCGTGCGCTACGCGATGACGCCCACCTCGGAGCACGCGCAATTTCGCATTTTAGCCGCGCCGAAATTGGGCATCACCACGCCGGACGAGTTGCACGGCGCCGCGATCGGCGTCTCCAAGGGCACCGTCGTCGAATACGTCACCCAGCGCCTGCTGGCCGCCGAAGGCATCGCCGCCGAGGAGGTCGCGCTCGTCTCCGTGCCGAAGATCGCGGATCGCATGGCGCTGCTCACCGCCGGGGAACTCACCGCCGCGACGCTGCCGGAGCCGTTGGCCTCGCTGGCGATGCAACAGGGCGCGGCGCCCGTGATCGACGACACGCTCTATCCCGGCGTCGATAGCAGTTCAGCGGTTAGTTGCAGCGTCTACGCTTTCCGGCGGGCCACGTTAGCGGCACAACCGGCGGCGGTTCGCGGCGTGATGATCGCCGTCCAGCGCGCCAGCGAGGCGATCAACGCCGATCCGCGCCGCTGGCAGGATCTGCTCATCGAAAAGGATCTGCTCCCCCAACCGCTCGCGGACGCCTTCCCCGCGCCCGAATATCCCGGCAACGAAGCGCCCACGCCGTCGCAGTTCCAGGATGTCGTGCGCTGGCTCCAGACCACCGGCGCCCTGACGGACGCCCCGACTTACGCGGCGAGCGTCACGACGGATTTTGTAGAGTAGGCGTCACCCTTGCGAAGGTTTGAGATGGACTCCCACTGCCGGAAAAACTTTGTCGGAGCAAATGTACCCTCATTGATGCAACATCGCGTAACCTTCGCAAGGGTTCCCTCATGATCACCCTGCTTGACATGACCTTCGGCTACGACCGCGCCGCCCCCCTCTTCGAAACGTTCTCCTGGCGCGTGGCGGCGGGCGAGGTGTGGGCCGTGCTGGGGCCTTCGGGCTGCGGAAAGAGCACGCTGTTGCTGCTCCTGGCGGGATTGCTGCATCCCCAGGCGGGCGAAATACGAATCGCGGGCGAGCGCCTCGTCCGGCCGCGCCCGCGCACGGGCCTGATCTTGCAGGAGTACGGCCTGCTCCCGTGGGCGACCGTCGAGGATAACGTGGCGCTGGGCCTGCGCGTCCGGCGCTTCTACGGCCCCGATGGCCATCACGCGCCGCGCGACGCCGCCCTCCCGCGCGAGGAGGTCGCCGCGCGCGTGGCCCACTGGCTGACCCGACTAGATATCGCGCCGGTGGCGAAGCAGTACCCCGCGCAGATCTCCGGCGGACAGCGCCAGCGCGTGGCAATTGCGCGCACGCTGGCGCTGCACCCCGATCTCCTGCTGATGGATGAGCCGTTCGGCGCGCTGGACGCGCCCACCCGCGAGCAACTGCAACATCTCACACTCTCTCTCTGCGCCGAGGCCGGCATGACCGTGGTCTTAGTCACCCACAACATCAACGAGGCCGCCTTCGTCGGCCAGAAGATTCTGCTACTAAGCGGGCCGCCTCATCGCGCCGCGACCGTCCTCGAGCATCCCCATCCCGCCGAGGTAGAGTACCGCGAGACCGCCGCCTATCGCGCGACCTGCGCTCGCTTGCGGGAGGCGGTCGGCCAATCCATCGCGGGCAAGCGAGCCGTGTAATGGATGCCGCGACCTCGGATTCCGAAGTGCGCATCCCCACGCTGGCCTACGTGGGCGCGGTGTTGGCCGTGTTCGGCGCGTGGGCCGTGATCGCCCAGCTGATTAACCGCCCCCTGCTGCCGCCGCCGCTCGTCGTGCTGACCACCTTCGCCCGTGAAGTGCCCGGCGAGTTGGGCCGCCACTTCCTCGTGAGCCTCTATCGCGTGGCGGCGAGCATCTTCTTCGCGATTCTCTTAGCCGCCCCCGCCGGCCTGATCCTGGGGCAGAGCCGCGCCCTCAATCGCCTCTTCGCGCCCCTGATCTACCTGCTCTATCCGATCCCCAAAGTGGTCTTGGCGCCGGTGGTGCTGCTCTTGTTGGGCGTGGGCAACCTGCCGAAGATCGTCCTCATCACGATGATTTTGTTCTTCCAGGTGTTGGTGCTGGTACGCGATGCCGCCGCCGCGATCCGCCCGGAGCTGTTGATCAGCGTGCGGAGCCTGGGCGCGGGCCGGCGCGCGCTCTTTCGATTCGTCTATCTGCCCGCGAGCGTGCCGGCCATCCTGACCGCCGTCCGGCAGTCGATTGGCACCGCCGTCGCCGTGCTCTACGTGGCGGAGCTGTTTGCCACGCGCTACGGCCTGGGCTATTACATCTATCTGCAAGGCAGCACGCTCTTCGATTATCCCAAGATGTACGCCGGGATCGTGGCGATGAGTTTGTTGGGATTAGGGTTGACCTTCGCCGTGGATGGCTTGGCGCGGCGAAGGTGTCGCTGGCAGGGCGCAGGAAGCATGGGGCAAGAGGCAAGAGGCAAGAGGCAAGAGACAAGGAGGTAGAGCATGACGGCGGATCGCTCACTGCGGGATTTTGTGGAGCTATTGGAGGCGCGCGATGAACTCGTGCGCGTGCGTGCGCCGGTCTCGGCGGAACTGGAGATCACCGAGATTGTGGATCGGGTGAGCAAGGGGCCGGCGGAGCGCAATAAGGCGCTGCTCTTCGAGCAGGTGAAAGGCTACGATGTGCCGGTGCTGATCAATATGTTCGGCTCGGCGCAGCGGATGGCGTGGGCGCTCCACGTCGATGCGCTGGAGACCTTGCGCCACAATTTAGCCGCGCTGGTGGATCTGCGCCCACCCAAGAAGGTCATCCCCACGCTGCGACGGGGCTTTGGGCTGCTGGATGCGCTGCGCGCCGCCGGGATCAAGCCGCGCCGGGTCTCGCGCCGCCAGGCGCCGGTGCAGGAGATCGTCGAGACCGAGCGGCCCTCGCTGGATTTTCTGCCCATCCTCACCTGCTGGCCCGAGGATGGCGGGTCGTTCATCACGCTGCCGCAAGTCGTGACGCGCCATCCCCAGACCGGCGCGCGCAACGTGGGGATGTATCGCCTCCAGAAGATCGACGCGCGCACGCTGCTGGTGCATTGGCAGCGCCACAAGGGCGGCGCGGAGCACGAGCGCGCCGCGCAGGCCGATGCCGACGTGATCCCCGCCGCCATGGTGCTGGGCGGCGATCCCGCCTGTATCTGGAGCGCATCCGCGCCGCTCCCGCCCGATATCGACGAGTATCTGCTCGCGGGCTGGCTGCGCGGGCGCGCGGTCCCGTTCGCGCCGTGCATCACCCAACCGCTGGAGGTCCCGGCCAACGCCGATGTCGTCATCGAGGGCTACGTCGATCCCAACGATCAGCGTCCAGAAGGGCCGTTCGGGGATCACACCGGCTACTACACGCCCGTCGAGCACTTCCCGGCCTTCCACGTCACCGCGATCACGCGGCGGCGCGATCCGATCTATCCGGCCACCGTCGTCGGCATCCCGCCGATGGAAGATTACTGGATGGGCAAGGCCACCGAGCGGCTCTTCCTGCCTCTGGCGCAGCTCTTCCTGCCGGAGATCGTCGATTGGGCGATGCCCGCGCCGGGCGTCTTCCATAACCTGGTGCTCGTCAGCATCGAAAAGCGCTTCCCCGGCCACGCGCGCAAGGTGATGCACGGCCTGTGGGGTCTGGCACTGCTGAGCCTGGCGAAAGGTATCGTCGTGGTGGATGCGTGGGTCGATGTCCACAACCCGACCGAGGCGGCGTGGCAGGCGCTGGGCAATGTCGATTGGGCGCGCGACGTCGTGATCACCCAGGGGCCGGTCGATCAGTTGGATCACGCCAGCGCGCGGCCCACCTTTGGCGGGAAAATCGGCATCGACGCGACGGCCAAATGGCCGGAGGAGGGCCACGCTCGCGCCTGGCCGGCGGTCGCGCGGATGTCGCCGGAGATCAAGGCGCGGATCGATGCGCTCTGGGAGGAACTGGCATTATAGCAAGAGGATGTTATAATCCGTCGTGGGGATGTTTGACAAATTCTTCAACCCATCTATAATTACTTAGCAGCCGGTCCCCGGAGGGCCGGCTCCTTATTGTGTAATGGGGAGGAACAAGTGTACGCAGTCATTAAATCAGGAGCACATCAATACAAGGCATCTGTTGGCGACGAGCTAGTGATAGAACGTCTGCCAGAACAATCCGTAGGCGCAGAGATCGAGATTGGCGAGATCTTCCTGCTGGCCGATGACGATGGGATTCAGGTGGGACAGCCCACAATCCCCGACGTGAAGGTCCGCGCGACCATCGTGGACGAATTCCGGGGGCCGAAGATTCACATCTTCAAATACTCGCCGAAGAAACGCTATCGTCGTCGCAAGGGACATCGCCAGACCTATATGCGCCTGCGCATTGATGATATCGAGAAGGGAGCGTAGGTTATGGCACGCAAGAAAGCAACCGGCACCAACGGGCGCGATAGTCACGCCAAGCGTCGAGGTGTCAAGAAGTACGCGGGTGAGCGCGTGAATCCGGGTCATATTCTGGTTCGCCAGGTCGGGATGCGCATCAAGCCCGGCGAAAACGTGGGGATGGGCAAAGATTACACGCTTTTCTCCCTGGTCGAGGGCGTCGTAGACTACGACATTATCCATGGACGTAAGCGTGTGAACGTTCGTTCAGCGGGAGGCGCATAAGGATGAGAGAAGAAATTCACCCCAAATGGTATCCAGAAGCAAAGGTCAGGTGTGCGTGTGGCAGCACCTGGACGGTCGGCGCGACGGTCCCGGAAATCCGCACGGACGTTTGTTCGCAATGTCACCCGTTCTTCACCGGCGAGCAGCGCATCGTCGATACCGAGGGTCAGGTTGACCGCTTCATGCGACGTCTCCGGGCGCGCGAGGAAGCGATGGCGGAGGCCGAGGAGCGCAAAATAAAGCGCACATCCCCGGCGATGCCTATCGTCGACTTGGGGTTAGATACCCGGCTCGAAAATATCCTGGCCGACGAGGGCCTGGAGAAGGTCGCGGATGTGTTGGAGCTGCTTGAAAAAGAAGGCGATGAGAAGCTGATCGACAGTATTCGAGGCTTGGGCCTCAAACGGTTAGCGGAGCTAAAGAAGAGCCTTCGCGCCAAGGGTTTTGAACTTCCCAGCGATGAAGCTGAAGAAGCGGAAACCGAGGAAGTTGAAGCACCAGCCGCCGCTTAAGTCCAATTTGACAAAGATGTTCTAGAAGTCAACTCGTCCATATTTGGGAGCTTTGTTTTCTGAACGATCTTCAAGGCAGGGGAAATTCCCCTGCCTTTTTTATTTTTCAGGATAAGGAGTAAAATCAAGCTATGTGCAGACGAATCCGTAATGGCCGGATTGAGGTCATTTGTGGCAGTATGTTCAGCGGCAAGACGGAGGAGTTGATCCGCCGCCTGCGCCGCGCACAGATCGCGCGACAAAGCGTGCAGGTCTTCAAGCCGGCCATCGATCATCGCTATGCCAGGGGCGCCATCGCGTCGCACAACGGCCTGCAAGCGGAGGCCATCCCGGTGAAGGACGCGGACGAGTTGCGCCAGCGCGTTGATCCCGATGTAGATGTCGTCGCCATCGACGAGGTGCAGTTCTTCGACACGGAGATCATCGAGGCGTGCAACGATCTGGCCGACAATGGCGTCCGCGTCATCTGCGCGGGGTTGGACATGGATTTCCGGGGCGAGCCGTTCGGCCCGATCCCCGAACTGTTAGCCGTCGCCGAGCGCGTGGAGAAGCTCCAGGCGATTTGCATCGTCTGCGGCGCGGCGGCCAGCCGCTCGCAGCGCCTGATCGATGGGGCGCCGGCCTACTATGACGATCCCATCGTGTTGGTCGGGGCCAGCGAGGTCTATGAGGCCCGGTGCCGCGATCATCATGAGGCGCCACGTCGGCCCAAAGATAAAGGGAAATCGCATTAACCCTTGCGAAGGTTCGGATACGATACCGTTAACAATATAGTTCTCAATAGAAGGGATCGGGTTTTCGCTTGAGAGCTGTTGCGAAACCTTCGCAAGGTTATCTATACCAGAGAGGAGGCGTCCAAATGAATGAGCAGAATGAGCAGAAGAAGCTGGAGCTGCCCGATTCCATTGACTATGTGCTGTTAGACGAAGTAACCATCAAGGCAAAGGTGCGCCAGATGGCCGAGGAGATCAGCGCCGATTATGAGGGCATCCACAATGAGGATTTTCTCCTCATCGGCGTCCTCAAGGGATCGTTCATCTTCCTGGCCGATCTCGCACGCCGATTGACTGTGCCCCACCGCGTCGATTTCATCGCGCTCTCCAGTTACGCCGACAAGGCGGAGAGCACCGGGGCTGTGCGGATGATTATGGACACGCGCGCCGATGTCGCCGGGCGCCATATCCTCATCGTCGAGGACATTCTGGATACCGGCTACACGCTCCGCTATCTCTACCGGCTCTTCGAGGCGCGACAACCGGCCTCGCTCCGCACCGCCGTCCTGTTGACCAAGCCTGACCGCCGGGAAGTCGATGTGCCCATCAACTATCTGGGCTTCGAGATCCCCAACGTGTGGGTCGTGGGCTATGGCCTCGACTACGCCGACCGCTTCCGCACGCTGCCGTACATCGCGGCGCTGAAACCGCACGTCTATTCGTAACGTCACAATCACAGAGCACCCTTGCGAAGGTTACGGACGGTGCTTTATCCAACATTATCCGCGAGGGGCAAAGGGATCTTCAGCTTGAAGTATCTCCGCAACCTTCGCAAGGGTAGCCAAAAACAAGGAGGTCGTAATGTCTTCATTATTCGATGATATTGAGAAGGTCTTGATCACAGAGGAAGAGGTTCAGGCCCGTATTGCCGAGATCGGGCAGGAATTGAACGAGATGTACACCGATGAGGATCTGCCCATCCTGGTGTGCATCCTCAAGGGTGCGTTTATGTTTCTGGCCGATCTGACCCGGCATCTCACCTTCCGACACGAGTTGGAATTTATGGAAATCTCCAGCTATGGCGACGAGACGATATCCAGTGGCGTTGTCCGCATTCTGTTAGATCTGGAGGTTCCCATCGAGGGACGCACCGTGCTCATCGTCGAGGATATTGTGGACTCCGGCAACACGATCCACTATCTTCAGCGCCACTTCGCGGCCAGCGATCCCGCCGAGGTGAAGGTGATCACGCTGTTAGACAAGCCCAGTCGCCGCAAGGTTGAGGTGAGGCCGGACTTCATAGGCTTCACGGTGCCGGATGAGTTCGTGATGGGCTATGGGCTTGATTATGCCCAGCAATATCGTAACGTCCCTTACGTGGGCGTCCTCAAGCCAGAGGTTTACCGGCAGAAATAGGGAGATACTGCGGAGGCCATCCAGATCAAAACTCAGTTATCGGGTGGAGGTAAAAGGGCGCCAGAATGGTAAATCTGCGATCTCGTGTTGCAAATATGATGGTGGCGGCCGGTCTGTTGTTGCTGATGCTGGGCCTTTTCTGGAGCGCGCCCCGCCTCACCGACCACGTCGCCAGCCGGCGCTATCCAGCGCCCCTTGCGACCATCACATCCGCATCCATCTCGACCGCCGCCGCGACGCCCCGGCCCACACTAACACCAACGCCGCGCCCGCCTGCGAACGTCCCTACGAGAACGCCTCTCCCCTCAACGCCAACACCCACGGTCACCTCCACGCCGACGCCGCTACCGACGGGCGTCGCGCCGATGTGGCTCCGCATCCCCGCGATCTCTTTGGATGCGCCGGTGATTCCCATCGGCCACATCGCGACCGACGTCGACGGCGAGTCCCAATCGATGTGGGATGTACCGAACTGGCGCGCCGTCGGGTGGCACGATACTTCGGCGCGGATCGGCGCGCCGGGCAACTCGGTCTTCAACGGCCACAACACCGCGCAAGGCGAGGTCTTCCGCGATCTCTACAAGGTGGAGGCCGGCGACCGGGTGCTGGTCGGCGGCGCGGATGATCAGGCCTACACCTATCAAGTGGCCGAAAAACTCATTCTGCCGGAAGATGGGCAGCCGTTGGCGGTGCGGCGGGAAAATGCTCGCTACATCCAGCCCACCGAGGATGAGCGCTTGACCTTAGTCACCTGCCATCCCTACGGCAGCCTGGCCAATCGACTGTTGGTCATCGCATATCCGGCCCCTGAGACAGATACCTTTTAGACAGAAGCAGAAGAAGGAGGAGGATGATATGCTCACAACCATACTCCAGCGTATCCGGCGCAATCACGCTTTGGAGCACGCTACGATTAACCTATTGAGCGCGCAACATCCCGAAGCGCAACTCATCGGACTATCCGGCCCCCTGGGCTTCACGCTCTATACTTCGCTGACGACCGACGAGGTCGTTCCCGCCGTGATAGAGGCGCTCAAGCGCCTCAAGCGCGGCGAGCGCAACCTCAGCATCCACGAGCGCTGCGGCACCAACCTGATCGTCACCGCGACGCTCACGATGTTGGCGACGCTGATCGGCCATCGCAGGCCCAAAGAGGACGCGGGCCTGTTGCAACGCTTAGAGCCGATTCCCCACATGATTCTGCTCAACGTCGTGGCCCTCATCGTCAGCCAACCGGTGCGCTTGTGGGTGCAGGCCAATCTCACCACGGACGCGGATCTTTCCGCCACCGAAATCTCCGCCATCCTGACGACGCCCGCTCAACCCGGCGAGATGCATCGCGTCCGCGTGCGCACCCGCCCGGTGACGACAGCAACCGAATGATCTATCTTCTCCAGGGGGAAAATGAGCTAGAGCGGGAGGAAGCCGCGCGCGGGATCATCGACGCGGCGGGCATCCCGCAGGATTTGCGCGAGGTCAATACCGAGGTGCTGACGCCGCCGGTTTCGGCTGCCGAGGTGCGCCGGGCGTGCAGCACGATTCCCTTTATGGGCGGCACGCGCGTGATCTTAGCGCGCAACGTGCTCCAGCAGAAGGATAAGGACGCGATGAAGGCCATCGCCGCGTACCTGCCCGACGTGCCCGACTCGACGTGTCTCATTTTCCTGGAAGAAAAGACCCTCCCCAAGCGCCACGCCGTCCTCAAAGCCGCGCAGAAGCTCGGAATGAAGAGCCGCACCTTCGGGCTGCCCAACGCCAAATCGCTGCCGGGGTGGATTCAGCGCCGGACGCAGGAGCGAGGCGGCAAGATCGCGCCGCGCGCGGCCGCGCATCTGGCGCAGACCTTGGGCGCGAACTTGCGCCTGTTGGATCAGGAGATTCAGAAGCTGATGCTCTATCGCGCCGCCGGGGCCGGCGACGACGAGGGAGCGGGCGTCATCACCATCGAGGATGTGAAGACGATGGTGCCGTACATCCAGAGCGCGGACGTGATCTTCGATTTGGTGGATGCCCTGGGCCAACGACGACCGCGCAACGCGGCGCTCTACCTCCATCAGCTTTTAGAGACCGGATCGCATCCCTTAGCCATCTTCGGCATGATCGTGCGCCAGTACCGGCTGTTGATCCAGGTGCGGTGGCTGGTAGATGAGGGGACGCGGCAACCGCAAGCCATCGCCTCGCGGCTCAAGCTGCACCCCTACGTCGCCCAGAAGGTCAGCCAACAGACCGTCTACTTCACATCGGAGCAATTACGGGCCGCTTACCAATTGCTGATGGGGGCCGATCTTGCGATCAAGACAGGGCAACTCAAGCCGGAGGCGGCGTTAGATTTGTTGATCTCGCAGTTGACGAGTCTCTAACATCTCACCACAGAGGCGCAGAGAACGCAGAGATTTTTGTTTATCTGCTTTATCCGCTCCATACGACGTCGCGATGATCGCCAGGTTTTTAACTTTCAACTTGCAACTCGTAACTTTCAACTGATTCTCGAAGGAGCCACGCACAATGAAGCTGCCATCCGATTTTCAATTCAGCCAGGCCAGCCTTCAGGCCTTTGTCGATTGCCCGCAGCACTTCTACCTGCGCTATGTGCAGGGCCTGGTCTGGCCGGCGGTGGAGGCGGAGCCGGTCGAGGTACACGAGCGCCGCATGGAGCTGGGCCAGCACTTTCACCGGATGGTGCATCAACACCTCGTGGGCGTGGACGCGGCGCGCATCGCGCAGATGGCGAACGAGCCGGAGTTGGAGCAGTGGTGGCGCAACTATCAGAGCTATCAACCGGCGACCGCGCTCCTTCCTCAGGGAGACGAGAACGCAGCGGCCCGCAAAACCTTTCCCGAAGTGACGCTGAGTGCGGCGCTGGCCGGTTATCGGCTCCTGGCAAAATACGATCTCATCACTATTCGGGCCGGCAAACAGGCCGTGATCTTCGATTGGAAGACCTCGCGCCACCGGCCCCGCCGCGAGACGTTGGCCGCGACGTTGCAGACCCGCGTCTATCGCTACCTGCTGGTGCGGGCGGGCGGCTATCTCAACGGCAACGTCGCCGTCCAACCGGATCAAGTGGAGATGATCTACTGGTTCGCGGAGTTCCCCGAATCGCCGGAGCGCTTCCCCTACGATGATGCCCAATATCAAGCCGACGAGGCCTTTCTCGAAGGCTTGATCCAGCGCATCGAGACGTTGCCGGCGGCAGATGTCCAACTGACGGACGATGTCCGCGCCTGCCGCTACTGCCCCTATCGCTCCTATTGCGACCGCGGCCAGCGGGCGGGCGAGTTAGATGAGCGGATGGAGCAAATTGAGATCATAACGTCGGAGGTCAAGACCGAGGCGCTGTTAGATTTCGACTTCGAGCAGATCGCGGAGATCGAATTCTAGCCGGCGTCTGACCGGCAAGAAGGGGAATGCATGGCAACCTGGAGAGATATAGGATCGAGGATTGGCCAGGTGTGCATCGCGCCGCTGCGAGACGCGATCTTGGATTTCAGCCAACTCACGCCCGGCCAGCGCCGCCTGACGAAGGCGGGCTATCTCATCATCGCCGCGCTGTTGGTGATGACGCTCGGCTTCGAACTCTTGGCCGATGTGATGCCCAGCGTGACCTTTTCCAGGCTTTACGAAGGCGCACCGGTACCACGACAAATTCCACTGCCGGTATTGATCGTCAGCAGCCTGGGAATGGTCGTGGGCTGGGCCTACCTGCTGGCCGGCGCAACCGACGGGCGGAGGTGGATCTTCGCGCTGGTGATGCTGCTTTTCGCCGGGCAGTTAATCTTTATGAGTCCCCTCGTCTCCACCACCGAGGGGAAAATACTGACCTCGGATTGGGCCGCCTATCTGTTTGTCATCACCGCGCCCCTTTTTTGGATCGCAGCGCTAGCCATCTACTTCTTCACCCCGCGCGCCGCCGCGTGGCGTCAATATCCCGTCATAGAATTCAGCTTCTGGCTGATCGCGCTGCTCTTCTACCTCGCGCTCCTGTGGCTGGGCAGCCCGACCTGGGGCGATGTCGCCGTCAGCCTGAACGGCAGCTTCTCCGTGCTCTCCCTGCTCACTATCCCGTGGTGGGCGCTCTCCGGCCTGGTCGTCGGCGATGTGGCCCTGACCTTCGGCAGCCGCGTGACCTACGCGCTGCGCTTGATCTTCCCTCAGAAAGCGCTGCACGCGCTGGCGCTCTTCCTCCTGCTCGTCTATCCCGCGCTGATTCTGTTCCCGATGAGCTTAGATCAGACCGACACCGTATTGGCCATCACCAGCCTCTTCAACGCCCTGTTCAGCGTTCTCTTGCTGCTCGGGCTGGGCGCGCTGTTCGCGATCAAACGGTGGCGGGCGACCTACACCTATCGGCTGCTGACGCTGACGCTGATGGCCCCGATCCTCGCATTGGCCGTCACCCTGGCGCTCTCCGGGATCAATATCGGCAGCGTGTTGAGCCTGGCATCGATGGGCGCCGGCTTCCTGCCGCCCTTGATGGCCTTCGTCGCCCTGATGGCCCACAGTGTCCTGCGGATGAGCGCGAGCTTCGCTGCCGCCGATACCACCGGCGCAGCGGATGAGCGCCTGCCGCGCAGCGGACGATTGCTGATGGGGATGGGCGCGGCGATTCTCATCACCTCCTTCACCATCTTCTTCGTCAACGTCCGCACCATGGAGGGACAATTGGATGCGGCGTTTGAAGGGATGGTCGCCGGTCTCTTCACGCTCAGCGCATTTTTCCTCGGTATGCCCTACACGCTATGGCGCGCGTGGCGCTCGCGTCGCTACCTGGGCGGCGATCCCGACGCGCCGCTAACGCCAGTGTTCCAGGATCGGACGCAATCCACCGAGCCATGGCTTGTGTGGGCCATCATCGCCGCTGCGCTCGCGATCTTTGGGATGTGCCTCCTGATCGGTGGTAATTAGGAGATTTCCGGGCGCGCAACTCCGTGCACCTCAATCGGTTTACCAACGCGATTTCAACTTTTCCAACCAATGTCATCGGCAACGCTGACGGTATCCCGCCGTTGGCGATGCCATCTTTTGATATGGTAAGTGAAGGACACATCAGGCTTGCGAGTAAACTGACCGCCGCGCGGTGCTGGACAAAACTACGTAGCGCCCCTACAATTTTATTATGAACAAATTTACCCAAATTGGCCTGTTGGCCCTCAATGTTATCTTGGTGATCGCGCTGGTCGGGTTGGCGATTAAGATCACGCAGCAGCTCTGGCAGCCGGTGATGTCCGCGCCGCCCGCTCCCATCATCGTCACACCGACGCGAACGCCCACGGCGAGCGCGACGCCCACGCCTACGCCGACCTCCACGCGCACCCCCGAGCCGCTCCCGCCGACGTGGACGCCGACCCCCACGCCGACCAACACCAGCACGCCCACGCCCATCCCGCCCTCGCCGACGCCCTCCGCCACCGCGACGCTCATCCCCACGGCGCTGCCCCCGCGCCGGCCCACTGCCGCCCCCGTCGACCTTTCCGTCACGCCGCCCTACACCATCTCCTACCCGATCCCCACGCCGGTGCCGCGCCAGCACATCCCGGAGGACGCGATCACGGTCGTGCTCCTGGGCAGCGATCAACGCCCGGATTGGCAGGACTGGCGCACGGACGCCATCCAATACGTAGTCATCTATCCCGATGTGCCCGCCGTCACGATGCTCTCCATCCCGCGCGATCTCTACGTCTACATTCCGGGGTTCTGGATGAATCGCATCAATTTTGCGGATATGTACGGGGTAAAGTACAACTGCGACGGCGGCGGATTGGGATTGTTGAATCAGACGCTGCTTTATAATTTGGGGATCACGGCGGATTACTACGTCAAGGTCAACTTCGATGGCCTCATCGGCATCGTCAACGCCATCGGCGGCATCGAGATGCCCGTCCACTGCCGCCTGGAGGATTTCTGGCCCTATCCCGATGAGAACGGCGAGTACCACAAAATCGCGCTGGAGCCGGGCATCCACCATTTAGATGGGGAGATGGCGCTGTGGTACTCCCGCTCGCGCAAGACGACGAGCGTCTTCTCCCGCGAGCGCCGCCAGCAGCAGGTGCTGGAGGCGATATGGCATCAGGCCAAGCGGGCGAATCTCCTCCAGGCGGCGCCCCAGCTCTACGAGGAGAAGAAGGATCTTTACGAGACGGATATGGGGCTGGGGAGGATCGTGCCGCTGGCGCTGACCGCCGCCCAACTCGAGCCGGCGAATGTCCGCCGGTACAACATCGGGCCGCGCGAGGTCGAATCCTACGTGACGGATATGGGCGGCTACGTCTTCCTGCCGCAGTGGGAGCCGATTGAGGAGGTCGTTTCATCCGTGATCGCGAAGCCCGCGCCACGTCGCGCCGCCCAGGCGGCAATCCACGTGGAGATTTGGAACGGCACGCCGCACGCGGATTGGGATCGCCTGGCTGCCGACACGCTGGCGCACTACGGATATGTGCCCATCGTCGGCGCGCCGGATCGCCGCGATTACGCCGAGACCCAGATCATTTTCTTTTCCAGCACCACCAAAGGCGGCGGCTTAGAGCTGGTCCAGACGCTCTTTAATGTGCCCGCCCAGCGCGTGATCTACCAGGAAGATCCGAACGCCGAGTTCAAAATGCGCCTCATCTTAGGGGCGGATCATAATCCTTGCCGCTAATGGGCCATCGCGGATGAATTTGGCTCAGGGGGGCGAGGACTAAAGGCCTCTGGACAGGCCTACGGCCAACCTTCCTCCTGC
>CAZCAI010000118.1:8920-16416 GCA_964496595.1 uncultured Anaerolineales bacterium | reverse complement strand
CTTTAGTCCTCGCCCCCTCGATCCAAATTCATCCGCAATCTTTCACCCAATTTCCTACATGAGCCTAACCTGAAACGGCGAACTTTTTCGCTCGGTCACCGCCTCGCGCTCGTGTGCGAGGCGGTCTTTTCTTGTCATTCAAGCGCACCCTTGCGAAGATTGAAGATGGTTCCGCTTATCAAGATGATGTAGGCATGTGCAGATAATCGCATCACGACGACCTACCGCAACCTTCGCAAGGTTAAATCGGCAACAAATTCGCAATTCAAAATTCATAATTCATAATTCCCAAAGGAAAAACAATGCCTAAAAAATTTGCCCTCATCAGCGTTTCTGATAAATCCGGCGTCGTGGCGTTCGCCAAAGGCCTGATCCACCACGGCTTCGGTGTGATCGCCAGCGGCGGGACGGCGAAAGTCCTGCGTAAGGCGGGCCTCACCGTGATTCCGGTCAATCAATGGACCAGTTGCCCGGAGACTTTGGACGGGCGCGTCAAGACGTTGCATCCGGCCATCCACGGCGGCATCCTCTCGCGGCGCTCACCGGCGGATCGCGCCGAACTGCGGGGACTCGACTGGAACGAGATCGACTTAGTGGCCGTCAACCTCTACCACTTCGCGGCGACGGTGGCCTCCGGCGCCGCGCTCGCCGAGGCCATCGAGCAGATCGACATCGGCGGGGTGGCGCTGCTGCGCGCCGCCGCCAAGAACTTCGCCCACGTCACGCCCCTCTGCGATCCCGCCGATTACGATACCGTGTTGAAAGAATTGGCGGATGATGGCGCCGTCACGCCCGATATCCGGCGTCGCCTGGCGGTCAAGGCCTTCGCCCACACCGCCGCCTACGATGCGGCCATCCACGCCTACCTTATTGAGCAAGAACAGGACGGCGAGGACGCCCGCTTCCCCGCGCAGCGCATCCTCCCCCTGCACAAAGTGACCGACCTGCGCTACGGCGAGAATCCGCATCAGCGCGCGGCGCTCTACAGCGTGCAAAAAGACGCCGGGCCGCTGGGCGGCGCCTTCATCCAGGGGAACAAGCCGCTCTCCTACAACAACCTGCTGGATTTGGACGCCGCCTGGCGCGCGGCTGCCAGCTTCGAGCGGCCCACCGTCGCCATCGTCAAGCACCTCAGCCCGTGCGGCATCGCCTCGGCGGATACGTTAGTCGCAGCGTTCCCCCCCGCCCTGGCCGGCGACCCAATCTCCGCCTTTGGCAGCGTCATCGCCGCCAATCGCACCGTCGATGCCGAGCTGGTCGCCGCCATCGGCAAACTCTTCGTCGAGGCCATCATCGCGCCCGCCTTCACGCCGGAGGCCCAGGCCGAGCTGGCGCGCCGGAAGAAGAACTGCCGCCTGGTCACCGTGCCCTCGCCGCGCCACGAGCCGCTGGAGCTGCGCAGCATCGATGGCGGTGTGCTCATCCAGGAGCGCGACTACGGCGACGAGGCCGCATGGGAGGTCGTGACGGAGCGCGCGCCGACGGAGGAGGAGCTTGCTTCGTTGCGCTTCGCCTGGCGCGCCATCGCCCACGTCAAATCCAACGCCATCCTCTTCGCCAAAGGCGAGGCCGCGATGGGCATCGGCGGCGGGCAGCCGAGTCGCGTCGACGCGGTGAAGATCGCCGCGCAGAAAGCCGGGGAGCGCGCGCGGGGCGCGGTCATGGCCTCCGACGCCTTCTTCCCCTTCCCCGACGGCATCGAGGTCGCCGCCGAGGCCGGCGTGACCGCCGTCATCGAGCCGGGCGGCTCCATCCGCGATCAGCAGGTCATCGACGCGGCCAACCGCCTCGGCCTGGCGATGGTCTTCACGGGGTATCGGCACTTCCGGCACTAGTGGGGCGTAGGGAAATAAACAAGGCCGCAGTCGTTGTCGAGGCAATGACTGCGGCCTACCGGATCCCTAAAAATCGAATCGTCATTCACCAAAGTACTGCTTCAGCAAGTCCGGCAATTCCGCGATAACCATCACCCAATCGGGCAGCGACTGCGGAGCAACTTGGCGCGCCAGATCGCGCTCCCAGTACACCTTCGCCACCTCAAGATGTTCTGGTCGCAAGAACCCTTGAACATCAGGCATATTCAGACCTTTGTGCCGACATTTCCGCGCTATGATCGAGCGAAACAGCGAAGAATCAATATCTGCGCTTTTCTCCTTCAGCAACTGCCACACATCGTAGTAGTCCCGCGATTTGCCACGCTGCAAGATACTGCGCATCTTTTCTGCCAAGATTTCTTCGAGTGCGTAGGTCAGAACGATTGGACGTAGATCAGGGAAAAAGGAAAGAACTACCTTCCGACGCTGTGGAGATAGCAGCACCGGCTCGTCCAGGGTGATGTCAAAAAGAAGCCGTGAGGGATGGCGCAGCGGGCCGACGAATTGAGCGCGCATTCGAGCCGCCCCGTTCACCCGGTGGAAATCCAGAAGGTGTACTGTCACCCCATGGTCAACATCCACTTGAGCAAACCAGTGCTCGACGTGGGTTCGCAGGTCATCCGCAGGAAAAGACGGCAGCACCGAAAAGTCTAAATCGACCGAGTGTCGCCAATCGTCGAAATAGATCAGGCGCAGGGCCGTACCGCCTTTCAAGCACAAGGTATCGGCCAAGGGCGCGGTTCGACTGAGCACATCCAGCACACAAAGCATAGCGTATTCGTGTTCCGTCTGCCCAACACCAAGAGCGGATTTTGCGGCTATCTGACGCAGTTCGCGCTCGGTGATCATCAGTGCTCCCGCCACTCCAGCAACTGCCTCTCCGGCACATTAACGATCAGCCGCCAGCGTGTGTTGCGCGCCCCCTGGCGCAGCCCAGATGGCTCCAATCGGGCGTAGCTATGTCCCCCGCCATTCTCAAGCCGCGATAGCACGGCATCATTCCCCAAGGCCAATAGCTCCATCCAGTAGCCTAACCGCCGCGCAGCGACCTGATTGCGCAAACGCAAGGAGTAAGCTACCAATTTCTCCAAATCCAGTTCCTGACTCCCGAACCATAATCCCTTCGCCGGCTCCAAGACGCCACCGGCCAGCTCTGGATGGTCAAACCCATCAGCGATAGCCTTCTCCCGTTCCGACATCTGCACCTTTTGACCCAACAGCGAGACCGTCTCGTAGCCAAAAAACTTGTGAGACGCAAGGGTAACAAAGCGGTAAGTTAGACCCTCGAAGGTAACCGGGCGCTTCCGGTGAGTCGTGGCAATGATAACCGGATCGGGAGTACGCTCGGTATAACCATAGTAGTGCAAAGAGGTGGCATAGGCCAAGTAGTACGGCGTGACTAACGAGGCCGCGATCAGATACTCGTGCTCGGCCCACTCGGCTCCTGGCCCGGCTGCCAGCGGGACGATCATGTATGTGCCACGCTCCAATCGCTTGAGCCATTGCTTGCGGTTCAGTCGATGGAGCAGCTTAGCAACGTCCACCTCGCTATCGTCCATCACTGAGCGAGCATCTTCAATGGTGAACACGGCATATCCTGCCGCTGAGAGACTACTCAGCAGGAGCGATTCTTGCTCGCTCAACGTTCGGGGTAAAGATTGCTCGGACATAGTTTCCCCTATTTGATGTACTTAGATTCTATAATATGGAATTATTATAACACAAAAAGGGATTTCTGTCCCTCAGATCACCTATCGCAGGTGCGCTAACCAACCGACAACCACTCAATGCCGCCGGCGAGCCAACTCCGCGCGGACATCGTCCAAGGTGAGGTCGCGGGCGGCGAGCAGCACCAGCAGGTGATAGATCACGTCCGCGGCCTCCTCGACCAGGCGGGCGTCGCTCTGGCCCTTGGCGGCCAGCACCACCTCGATGGCCTCCTCGCCCACTTTCTTGGCGGCCTCGTCCAAATCCGCCAGCAGCGTGACGGTGTACGATCCCGGCGGCGCGTCGGCTTTGCGCGATTCGATCACGGCGAATAGTTCATCTAAAATGTCGGACATAAGGCCTCCTTAACAAATATATAAAGCATCAAAACAACAAATATCAAATTATGAATTGCGAATTCGGAATTTTGAATCCTTACTCAGCAGAATTATTCATAATTCGCAATTCTAAATTCACAATTACGGACACAAAATCAATGTTCGTAAGCCAAAGATAGATTGGGCTTGTGTTTTCGAGGTAAAAGTTGTACAATATGTCTGTACAATTAATCCGTTCAGGGGGATGATATGCCGATTGAAACGACGTACAGCAAAGCGCGGGCGCAGTTCGCCAATCTCTGGGATTCGCTCATTGAGGATCGCGATATCGCCATTGTGAGGCGGCGGGGTGCGGAGCCTATCGCGATGTTGGCCGCGTCCGAACTCGAAGGATTGCTGGAAACCTCGCACCTGTTACGCTCGCCGCGCAACGCGGAGCGCTTGCTGACGGCGCTCAGCCGCGCCCTGCGCAACGAGGTGAGTCCTTCCACGGTAGATGCGGTGGATGAGTTACGCTCCGAGATTGGACTGGATGATGCCGAAGCGTGAGTGGATCGCCGTCTTTCAGCCTGAATTTATCGAAGATCTGACCTATTGGGTCCAGCAGGATCGCAAAACGGCGCTCCGCATCCTCAAACTGGTGAAGGACATCTTGCGCGATCCTTTCCACGGGATCGGCAAGCCAGAACCGCTAAAATACTTGGGCGCGGGCGTGTGGTCGCGCCGGATTACGCAGGAACATCGGCTGGTTTATCTGGTGCGCAAGCGGCAAGTCGATTTTCTCCAGGCCCGCTATCACTATTGATTTAGATCCACCGATGGCCCCAGCCGGCGGAAGAAGCAGCTTCGCTGGCCGGTGTGGCACGCCGGCCCGGCCGGATCGACTTTGACGAGCAGGGTGTCGGCGTCGCAATCGACCCACATCTCGCGCACGCGCTGGGTGTTGCCGGAGGTGGCGCCCTTGTGCCACAGTTCCTGCCGGCTCCGACTCCAAAAGTGCGTCTCGCCGGTCTCCTGCGTCAGCCGCAGCGATTCGGCGTTCATCCATGCAACCATCAACACCTCGCCCGTCGCGGCGGCCTGCACCACGGCGGGGATCAGCCCGCGATCATCAAATTTCAAGTCCATATTCTAACCTCCAAACCCCATCATCTGTTGACCTGCCGTACAACGACGCCCTGATCCGCCAAATAAGCCTTGACCTCGCCGATGGTCAGCACTTTATCATGGAAGAGCGAGGCGGCTAACGCGGCGTCGGCCCGGCCCTCGGTGAGCGCCTCGGCGAAGTGGGCGGGCGCGCCCGCGCCGCCGCTGGCGATGACGGGCACGGGCACGGCGTCGGCCACGGCGCGCGTCAGCTCGATATCGTAGCCGGCGAGGGTGCCGTCGCCATCCATGCTGGTGAGCAGCACCTCGCCCGCGCCCAGATCCACGGCCCGCGCGCACCACTCGACGGCGTCGAGGCCGGTGGGGATGCGCCCGCCGCTGATGTAGACCTCCCAGCGCGGCGCATCCGACGGCGCGTTCACGCGCCTGGCGTCCACGGAGATGACGATGCACTGGCTGCCGAAGCGCTCGGCGCCCTCGGTGAGGATCTCCGGCGTGCGCACCGCCGCCGAATTGATGCTGACCTTATCGGCGCCGGCCAGCAGCAGCGCGCGGATATCGGCCACGCTGCGGATGCCGCCCCCCACCCCGAAGGGCATAAAGACCTCCACGGCCACCTGGCGCACCACATCCAACATCGTCTGACGGCCCTCGTGCGTCGCTGAGATGTCCAAGAAGGTCAACTCATCCGCACCCTGAGCGTCGTAGGCGCGCGCTTGCTCCACCGGATCGCCTGCATCCCGCAGATTAAGAAAGTTGACGCCCTTCACCACTCGACCATCCTTGACATCCAAGCAGGGAATAATTCTCTTCGCTAACATACGACCCCCTCATTAAAAACATCAAAGCCCCAAAGCAGCAAAACATCAAATAACAACCCGATTTGCTGATAGATTCTCCATTTGTCGATTTGTTTATTTGTTGCTTTGCCCATTTGTCCATTTGTCGTTTTGTGCATTTGCCGCAGCGAGATCAATATGTCCTTCGTAGAGCGCGCGCCCGATGATGACGCCGCTCAAGCCGGCCTCGCGGACACGCTGCACGTCTTCGAGGCTGGCGACGCCGCCGGAGGCGATGACGTGCAGGCTGGCGGCGTGAGCCAGTTCCGCTGTGACATCCACGTTGACGCCGCTGCTCATCCCATCACGGCTGATATCGGTGAAGATGAGCCATCGCCCGCCCATCTCCGCCCAGCGCTGCGCCAGATCGCGCGCCCGGATGGGCGCGGCCTCCTGCCAGCCACGAATCTGCACGATGCCCTCGCGCGCATCGATGCCCACGGCCACACGCTCCGCGCCGAACTCGTCCAAGGCGGCCGCCAGCAGCGCGGGCTGCTCCACCGCGACGGTGCCGAGCACGACGCGCGCGACGCCCAACGCCAGCGCCTGGCGCATCGCATCCAAATCGCGCAGGCCGCCGCCGAATTGCACACGCGGCCCCACCTCGACCACGCGGGATAGCGCTTTGAAGTTTCGCAAATCGGGAGAACTGCCGTTCTCCGAATCGCGGCTCTGCTCGCCAAACGCCCCATCGAGATTGACCACGTGCAACCAGTCCGCGCCCGATTCGGCCCAGCGTCGCGCCACCGCCATCGGATCAGTCGCATACTCCGTCTCGCGGTCGGGATCACCCTGGCGAAGGCGCACCACGCGCCCGCCGCGCAGATCAATGGCCGGAAAAATCGTAAATGACGCCATCCAAACCTCCCAAGTCTTAAAAAAGCATCTATAGAATGTAGAATTGCGAATGATGAATGATGAATCTCTAAAAATATTCGCAATTCTAAATTCTACATTCTAAATTATAGTCACAAAATTCCTCAGAATGTGCAACCCGACGTCCTGGCTTTTCTCTGGGTGGAATTGGATGCCGTAGAGGTTGCCCCGCTGCACGGCGCAGGGAAAGTCCCCGCCGTAATCCGCCACCGCGATGGTTTCTTCTGCGCGGGCGGCGCAGTAGAAGCTGTGGTTGAAGTAGGCCCACGAGCCGGGCGGCAGGTCGTCGAAGAGTGCGCTTTCCCGCGTGGGCCGAAGTTGATTCCAGCCGGTGTGCGGCACTTTGAACGCGGGAGGCAGATCGAAGCGCACAACACGCCCCGGCAGCAGCCCCAACCCAGGATGGACGCCCATTTCCGTGCCCTCCTCGAAGAGCACCTGCATTCCCACGCAGATGCCCAAGAAGGACGCGCCGCGCGCCACCACTGCCTCGATGGGCGCGATCATCTCCAGACGGCGGAGGGCGGCCATGCAATCGGCGAAGGCCCCGACGCCGGGCAGCACGACTTTCTCCGCCGCGCGCACCACGGCGGGATTTTGCGTCACCGTGACCTCGGCGCCTACCGCGCGTAGCGCCTTCTCCACCGAGCGGACGTTGCCCGCGCCGTAATCAATCAAAGCAATCATACATCCTCCAAACATCAAAGCAGCAAAACAGCAAATAAACAAAGTAACAAAACAGCAAATAAACAAAG
>CAZCAI010000118.1:3430-8820 GCA_964496595.1 uncultured Anaerolineales bacterium | reverse complement strand
CAAAACAGCAAATAAACAAAGTAACAAAACAGCAAATAAACAAAGCAGCAAATAGGCTATGCGTTGAGGGTGCCTTTGGTGGAGGGGATTTTCCCCGCGCGGCGTGGATCGACTTGGGTCGCGGCGTCTAGGGCGCGCCCCAGGGCTTTGAAGAGTGCCTCGGCGCGATGATGGTCGTCGCGGCCGTAGGGCGCGCGCACGTGGACGGTCGCCCGCGCGGTGACGGCGAACGAGTGGACGAAGTGCTCCCACAACGTCACGGGGATGCCGCCGACGCTCGGCCCGGCCCACGTGACGTCCCATACGGTGTAGGGCCGCCCCGAAAAGTCAATCGCCACGAAGGCCAGCGCCTCGTCCATCGGCGCGTAGGCGTGGCCCATCCGCGCGATGCCCGCGCGCTCGTCCAACGCCGCGTCGAAGGCCTGACCCAGCGTCAGCGCGACATCCTCCAGCGTGTGGTGCGGGTCGATGTGCAAATCGCCCGTCGCGCGCACTTTCAGATCGAAGAGGCCATGCGCCGCGATGTGCGTGAGCATGTGATCCAAAAAGCCCAGCCCCGTGGCGATGTCGTGCTCGCCGCTGCCATCTAAATCGAGCGTCACCTCGATCTGCGTCTCTTTTGTCGCCCGTCGTATCGTCGCTTCGCGCGCCATTCATCACCCCATTCGCAATTCATCATTCGCAATTCGCCATTTGCCCAACACAAAGAAAAAGAGTACGCGCTTTCACGGACAGCTTCAACGCCGCGAAAGCGCCCTACTCTTTTCTGCCTACGCTATTGTATTGCAAATTCCAAAATTATAAAGCGGGAGAACGTCACTCCGCTATCGCTCCGAGACTTACTACAAACCCAACCTTCCAGGCCCCTCTCGGAGGTTACGCCGCTGCCGGTTCCGATTCAGGAATCAACCCCATCTGGCGGATAGTTTCCATCAAGACGACGTCGGCGAAGACGTCTTTGGGGATAAAATCGACCGCGCCCAATTGCAGCCCCAGGATGACCGATTCCTGTTCGTCGTGAGCTGTGAAGAGCACCACGGGGATATCCGCCGTCTCCGGTTGTTCACTCAGCGCCTGGCAGACTTGCATCCCATTCATCTCCGGCATCTGCACATCCAACACCACCAGATCAGGCTGGATTTCCTGCGCTTTCTCCAGGCCGATCCGTCCATCCTCAGCGACGACGACGCGCAATCCCTCTTGCTCCAACATCGTCTGCAAATGGAGCGCCTGCGTGGGGCTATCTTCGACCACCAAAACCGTCCTTCGATCTGTCATCTCTTCACTCCTCCCTCACTTCCACTTGATCAACGTCACCTGGACGTCGTCCGAGGGCAATGATTCCACAGCTAAATCATCCACCATCCATTGCACTTTTGAAAGGCCGCGTTTGTTGATCTGATATTTTGGATTGGCGCAGAAGACGATACAGATCACGTGCATCGCGACCGCATCCTCCGAAGCGCCCGAATTGCCGTTGGAGCATCCAAATGTAATTTCGCCCCTATACTTGCCGCCTATATCCAAGAAATGCGCCAGCGAGGAGGTCGCCAGCGAGACGCGCGCCTGATCCTTGGTGCTGAATCCTAAACTGCGGGCCAAGTTGCGAACGTGCATGCGAGCCGAGACGATATCTGGCTCGGCATCGATTTGGATGGTTTTCATTTCATGCTGCCTAATCTGCATCATTCACCCCTTTCCCGTTCCACATCCCGCCGGCGCCGTCGGCCAGATAGCTCAACGTCTGCGCGATTTCGTCCAACGATAGGATCGCGCTCACGCCGCCTCGAATGACCGCCTCGCGAGGCATCCCGTACACAATACACGTCGCTTCGTCCTGCGCGATGGTCAAGCCGCCCTCGGCGTGGAGCGCCGTGAGGCCGTCCGCGCCATCGTCGCCCATCCCCGTCATCAGGATGCCTAACGCCCGTGGCCCACATGTCCGCGCCATTGATTCGAATAGATAATTGACCGAGGGGCGCAGGCCCCTGTACGGCGGTTCCTTGTTCAGCTCGATCAGGCCGCGAAAGTTCACCTGCATATGATAGGCGTCCGGCGCGATGAGCGCGACGCCCGGCTGCGGGCGCATCCCGTGCGAGGCCAACCGGACGCGGATCTGCGTCTCGCTGTCGATCCATTCCGCCAGGCCGATGGCAAACCCCGGCGTGACGTGCTGCACGATGAGAATGGGCAGCGGAAAATCCGCCGGCAGGGGACGGAGGATCGTCGCCAACGCGCCCGGCCCGCCGGTGGAGGCCCCGATGCCGATGATGCGGAAGGGACGCGCCAGTTCCGTACGGGAAAGCGCGCTCGGTATATGGGCGGGCGGCAGTTGCATGTCCGGCGATATCGGCGTCGACCAGATCGGCGCTTCCGGTGTGGTGGATTGTGGGCGCCCTTCTTTGTCGCGTCGCCACCGGCGGACAATGGGCACATCCGCCATCGAGCGCACCTTGTCGACCACCAAGTCGCAGGCCTCTGGATCGGAGAGGCCCGGCTTGGGGATGACGGTCAGCGCGCCGGCCTGCAATGCCTTGAAGCTGAGGTCCATATCGGAGAGCATCAGCGTTCCGGTGATCAACACGATGGGCGTGGGAATTTCGCTCATAATCTCGCGCGTCGCCTCAAGGCCGTCCAACTTGGGCATATTGATGTCCATCAGGATCACATCCGGGCGCATGCGCTGGGTCAAGCGCACCGCCTCCGCCCCGTTGACGCCCGATCCAATGACGCGAATGCCCTCGGAGGTCTGCAAGATCGCCACCAACAGCTCCCGCGCGGTCTGGGAGTCATCAACGACCAATACCCGGATATCCCCGCCCCGGCGTGTCATAGATTCGGCTCTCCAGCATCGGATAGCTCTGTGGCCCTCGCCGCTACAGGCGCTTCCGGGCCGGGGCGCGGGCCATTATCCGAAGGCAAGATGTCTAACTGGCGGAGGGTCTCTAGCAAGACCTGCCCGGAGAAGGGGTCTTTAGGGATGTAGTCAATCGCTCCCAGATCCAGCCCGTCGATGACATAATTTGGCTCATCACGAACGGTCAACAGCACCACGGGGATGTCCGAGGTAAGGTCGCTCTTCTTGAGGCGCTGACAGGCCTCGATGCCGTTCATACGTGGCATCTCAACATCCAGGACGATCAAATCGGGCAGAAATTGATGCGCCATATCCACGCCGATGCGCCCATCCAACGCCCACTTCACCTCCACGTCGTACTTTTCCAGCAGACGCAAGAGGGAAAGCGCTTGCACCGGGCTATCCTCAACGATGAGTATTTTCTTACGGGCCACCGGCTGTACCTCTTCCATCACCTATTCTCCTTACGAACACAATTTAGCGCCTACCCTTGCGAAGGTTGCGCAAGTGACCTCAAACAATCCGTACTATGTGCAGCGAATGGGTTCATCTGTTCATCAAAGCTCTTGTTAACCTTCGCAAGGGTGCGGAGAAAACTAGCGACTACCCTTGCGAAGGTTGCGATAAGCTGCCGTTAGCGACGTTATCTCCAAAAAGCTAATGATTTTGTTTTCAGAATTGTTGCGCAACCTTCGCAAGGAGGCGCAATTAAATCAACTGTTCAATCGTCACCAAGAGGTTATCCTGATCAAACGCGCCCTTGGTGATGTACGCATCGGCGCCGGCATCCACGCCGCGCGCCTTGTCTTCCGGCGAATCTAACGAGGTGACCAGGATGACGGGCAATTGGGCCGTGCGCGGGTCGTTCTTGATGCGCTTGGTCAGGCCGATGCCGGTCAGGCGAGGCATCGAGACATCGGAAATCACTAACTCCGGCAGATCGCCGGTCGCCAGACGATCCCACGCCTCCTGCCCATCGATAGCCACGCGCACGCGATAGCCCGCCGCCTCCAAGATGTTGCGCTCCAGGGTGCGGGTCGTGATCGAATCGTCCACGATGAGGATGTCGCGCTGCCTGCCGGCCTGGGACGGCGCTTGCCCTGCCGCCTGGGCGGCGGATCGAGGCTCCGCAGCAGCTCGACGCCCGCCCCGCAGCGACATCTTGATGATGTCGGCCACGTTCAGGATGAGGACGATCTCCCCATCTCCCATCACGGTAGCGCCGGCGATGCCGTTAACGCGCGCCAGTTGCTTCCCCAGGCTCTTGACGACGATCTCCTGTTCGCCATCCAAGGAATCGACGAGGAAGGCGATGCGCCGCTCGGCCGAGGCCAGGATCACGGTGGGATGGCTCTCGACGGCGGATTGGCCGTTCGCGCTGCGCGGCAGGCCCAGCACATCGCCCAAGCGCACGAGCGGGATGGTGCGGTCGTTGTAGTGAATGGCGTCGTGCCCGCCCAGCGAGGTAATCGCCGCCGGGGCCACCGCCTGGATGCGCTCGATGTTGGTCAAAGGAATGGCGAATGATTCAGCGGCGACGGTCACCAGCAGCCCGCGCGAGCTGCTCAGCGTCAGCGGCAGCGTCATCTCGAAGGCGCTGCCCTCATCGGGCGCGGTATCGATGTCGATGCGTCCGTGGAGCGACTCCACGCTGCGGCGCACGATGTCCAATCCCAGCCCGCGCCCGGAGATGTCGGTGACGATAGGACTGGTAGAAATACCCACTTGGAAGATGGCCTCTTTTAGCTCCGCCTCATTCATCACCCGCGCCATACCGGGGTCGCGCTCGGCGACAGTCTCGCGGATGGCCTCCAAATCCAGCCCACGCCCATCATCGCGGACGGAGATGACGATATCCTTGCCCTGCTGCTCCGCCTTCATATAGATGTGGCCCGCGCGCGGCTTATCGGCCAACATGCGAACCTCCGGCGGCTCGATGCCGTGATCGACGGCGTTGCGCAGCAGGTGAATCAGCGGGTCTTTGATCTGCTCCAGCACCCGCTTATCCAACTCGGTATCCTCCCCTTCGATGTGGAGGATCGCCTCTCTGCCGGCGTCCCTCGCCAGATCCCGCACCATGCGGCGGAACGGGCCGGTGATGGTGCGCAGCGGCAACATCCGCACGCGCTTGATCTCCTCTTCCAGTTCATCGATTACCAGCGACATGTGCATCGTATCGTTGGCGTACTGGCGGGAAAGATTGCTGACGCGGGCGTTCATCTCGCGGAGTTGATCCTGACTCTCGCCCATATAATCGACCAGACGGGTCATATCTTTGCCCAATTGGGCGAGCCGCCCCTCCCCATTGTGGCGCACCAACCGGCTGTACGCGCTGCGAACCGCCAGCCAATCCTTCTGCCACAACGCCATGCCCTCCTCGATCTCGCGCAGTTGCGCCAGCCGCTGCTCGGCGCGGATCTTGGTGACTAACAGCTCGCTCAACTGGGCCATCAGCGCGTCCAATTTATCGACCTTCACGCGGATGGTCTCGCCGCCGCCCAAGGCATCCGGCTGAGGCGCTATGTTTAGCGGC
>CAZCAI010000118.1:0-3330 GCA_964496595.1 uncultured Anaerolineales bacterium | reverse complement strand
CTGAAGCTTCGCCCTCCTGCGGGTCAAACTTGGATAGCGCGGCTAAGGCCTGCAACGCGGCGGGCGGCGGGGTGACCTTGCCCGCTTCGTAGGCGGCCTGGACGTTCTGGATCGCGTCGAAGGCCTCATAGCAGACGGTGTACATCTCGGGCGCCGGTTCGATTTTGCCCCGGCGCAGCGCGTCTAAGATATTCTCCAGAGCGTGGGCCAACTGCTCGATCATCGTCACGCCCAAGGCGCGGGCCGCGCCCTTGAGGCTGTGGGCCGCGCGGAAGACCTCTTCTAACATCTCCTGGCGTGCATTCCCGGCCACGGTATCCTGCTCCAGAGCCAACAGCCCATCCGTCATCGTCTGAATGTGCTCTTTCAGTTCGGCGCGGAAGCTGTTGAGTAATTTTTCGCGAACATTAGCGCTGATGGACATAGATTACGCTCCTTGATGGAGAATTGGGAATTTAGAATATATCAGGACGTGACACGCAATTCTTCATTCTTCATTCTTCATTCTTCATTCTTCATTCTTCATTCCCAATTCCTCCCACAGTATTACTCATCACCGTTGAGTTTGTACGTCCGCACTGTTTTATCCAGCACTTTGGCCAAGCCGTTCATGTCCTGGGCCGATTTTTCGGCCTGGCGGGTGCTGGCCATACTCTGGACCATCGCCTGGTTGATGTTGTCCATCGCGGTGGCGATTTGCTCCACGCCGGAGGCTTGCTGCTGTCCGCCGGCGACGACCTGCGAGGCGATTTGGGCAGATTGGTTGATGACGGAGGCGAGTTGTTCGATGGCCTCGCGGGCTTCGGCGGCCCGGTGGACGCCCTCATCCACGACTTTGGAGCCTTCCTCGGTGACCATCACGGAGGCGTTGATCGCGTTCTGGATGTCGGTAAGGATGGCGCGAATCTGGGAGGTCGCTTGCTTGGATTGTTCGGCCAGGTTGCGCACCTCGACGGCGACGACGGCAAAGCCTTTCCCGTGCTCGCCGGCGCGGGCGGCCTCGACGGAGGCGTTGAGCGCCAACATATTGGATTGGGAGGCGATGTCGCTGACGGCGGCCGTAATCTCGCCGATTTGCTGCGTCTGCTCGGAGAGCGCCAGGATGTTCTCGGCAATCCCCTCGACGCGCTCCTTGATCTGGGCCATGCTCTCGATGGTCTTCTCGACCGAGTTGCGGCCTGAGCGGGAGACGGCCACGGTGCGTTGCGATGAATCCGCGACCTCCTGCGCCCGCACGACGGCCTGCTCGGAGATCGTCTTGACCTCGTCGACGGTGGTCGTGGTCTGGCTGATGGCGGCGGATTGCTCGCTGGCGCCCGACGCCTGCTGCGTCGTGGCGGCTAAAATCTCGGCGGCGGCGGCGCTGACGTTGCTCGCAGCCTCCTGGATGCTGGAGAGCATCTCGCGCAGACTGGCGCTCAGGATGTTGAGGTTGCTTATGAAGGCTGCGAAGTCGCCCCGGTACTTGGTCTCGATTTCGCCGGGGATCTCGCCCTGGGCGATTTTATCCACGTAGACGGCGGCCTCATTCAGCGGCTCGATGATAGCATCCAACAGATTGTTCACGCCGCCCACCAGCTTGGACCAGTCGCCGTGGAACTGACTAATATCGGCCCGGGTATCGAGTTGGCCGGCAATCGCCGCCTCAGATAGCATGTTGACCGTGTTCGCCAAATCCCGCAAGTTCTCGCGGACAGCATCCAGCGCCTCATTGACGAACGCTTTCTTGCCGGGCAGTTGTTCCATCTTCGCCTCGAAGTTGCCCTGCCCATATTCCCGGACAACCCGGACGACCTCTTTCTTGATCCGAATGTGCTCGAAGACCTGGGCGTTGAGTCCCGAAGCCATCGCTCGATAAGCGCCGCTGAAGTGCCCGACTTCGACCTGAGCATCGATGTCGCCGGCGGCCTGCTCGCGATTCATCTTGTCCATCTCTGCGATGAAGCGGTTCAGCGTTTCGATCAGGGTGTTCACATTCAGCTTGATCTCGTTGAAGTCGCCGTGATACTCGTCGGCGATCGGTTCGGGAATGTCGCCCTTGCTGATGCGATCCACATATTCGGCGGCCATGTTTAGCGGGCCGATGACCGCGTCCAGCGTGTCGTTGATGCCGTGGACAATCTCGGCATAGGCACCCTGATATTGTTCCACGTTACCGCGTGTATCCAAACGCCCGGCGACGGCGGCGGCGGTGAGCATATTCGTCTCGTCAATCATACCATTGAGCGCGTCGATGCACATATTGAGGTTGTTCTTGATCTCGTTGAAGTCGCCACGGTACTCATCGGTGATGGGTTCAGGAATGTCGCCCTTGCTAATGCGGTCCACGTACTCGCCCGCGACATTCAAGGGGCCGATGACGGCATCTAAGATGTCGTTGATGCCTTGGACAATGCGCCGGTACTCGCCGCTGAACTCACTGGCGTCGGCGCGGGTATCCAACCGCCCCTGCACCGTCGCATCGATCAGATAATTGACGCTGGCCGTCATCGCGCTGAGGCTCGCCTTCATGCGAACCATCGCGTGGCCCATCACGTCGGCGTCATCTTTCGGCTCGACCTCGACGGTGAGATCGCCGCGCGCGATCTGCCCCATCGCCCTGGCGCCCTCTTGGAAGTAGGCGACTAGATTGTTGAAGGCGCGTCCAATCATCCCCAGCTCATCCTGGCGCCGGTTGATGCGCTCCAGCTCATCCCAATCCATCCCGGCCAAGGCCGCATCGCCCACCGCGAGACGCCGTGCGCCTTGGGTGATGGTCTGGATCGGATTCGCGATAGAACTGGCGACGAAGAAGGCCGCAACGCCGACCACGCCGGCGATGATCACGCCGATGATGATCAGCGCGTTGCGCAAACTATTCGCGGGCTGCATTACTTCGGTGGCGTCGATCTTGCTGATGATGGCCCAATCAAGGCCCTGGACATCCAGCGGATCGTAAACCACGTAGACTTCGTTGCCGATGGAGTCTGTGTGGGTGGTGCGATCGGCGGCGCCGGCGCTCTCATCGGCGAGGGCGGCATCGGCGTAGGGTAAAGAAGGAAGCTCGTAGCCGATGACGTAGGTGCCCTGCTGGACGGTCAGGATGTCGCTGCGGAAGCTCTGGACGCCGTCATCATCCTTGCCGACCAGGTAGGTCTCGCCGGTCTCGCCCATGCCCGCGCGCTCGTGCATAATCGCGTTGATGTGTTCATGGGGGATTTGCAGCGCGACGACCACTTGAACGGTTCCATCCCGCCCGATCACTGGATTGGCCAAGAAGGCTGCCTGGGCATCCCCGCTGGGCGCATACGGCGCGAAGTCCGTGATAGCGAAGCGCTTGGTCTCCATCAC
>CAZCAI010000117.1:0-16519 GCA_964496595.1 uncultured Anaerolineales bacterium | reverse complement strand
TGGCGCGGCATTGGTCGCTGGTACCGACGGCCATGATGTTGCGCACGATCTCATCGGGGATGACGGCGCTGGCTTTGATGTAATCTTCTTCGGTGGCGGGCCAACTCATCACCGCTTGCACCTTCTCCAGCAGTTCCTGGCCCGCGCCGCTGGCTTTCATGATGTGCGGTTCGGTGGCGAAGTAGTAGGCGGCCAGCTTCTTGGCCTCGGCCATCGCCAGATCGGGGCGCTCGTCAGAGAGACAACAGACCAGCAATTCGGGGCGATCCACATCCGCCAATGTCTTGCCCGCCTTCTGCGCGCCCTTTTCGACCAGCGCGACGGCGTCGCGGATGTAATCCACGGAGACGACGTAGTTGAGCACCACGCCATCGCAGATTTCCCCGGCCAGTTGGAGCATTCTAGGGCCGGTCGCGCCGATGTAGAGCGGGATATCGCGCGGGGAGGCGTCGCCGAAGGCCACGTCGAGCCGGACACGATCCAAGTGGACGAACTGCCCCTCGTAGGTGACCTCCTCCATCGTGAAGAGCTGGCGGAGCGCGGCGATGTGCTCGCGCATCGCGGTGAGCGGCTTGCGCCGATCCACGCCGACGCGACTGGCAATCGGCTCCCACCACGCGCCCAGGCCTAACATCACGCGCCCGCGTCCATCGGGGCCGGGGCCGCCCAGTTCCCACATCGTGCTCCAGCTCGAGGCGATCACCGCCGGATTGCGCGTCCAGATGGGCAGCACGCCAGAGCCGATGCGCAGCCGCTTGGTCTCCGTGAGAAACGCGCTCATCATCACGATGCAATCGCGGGCCAGGCGCGTATCAGCCTGCCAAATCTCGCTGAAGCCGCGTTCCTCGGCGTACTTCGCCATCTCGATTTCGTACTGCATATCATGTTTGTCCTGCATATAGAGGGCCATTCGTTGGGTCATTGTATCTCCTTACGAAAATCAGCAAATATACAAATGAACAAAGCGGTAAATATACAAATATACAAAGCGGCAAATATCAAATTAACAAGTATATATGCCGCCCCTCTCGCCGCTGGCGTGGAGGGCGCCTGATTTTTATGTGATTTGGGTGGTTTCTATCATAGATACGCGCTCACATCCACATCGGGATACCGGATGCGCTCGCCGTAATCGCGGCGCTCCGGTTTGTACGTCGCGTCGATGCCGATCTTGGTATGCACGCCGCGCGCGTCCGCCGTGGGGTCCATCTCGTGGCCTTGCGCGCCGGGCACGGTGAAGATGTCGCGGCACCAGTCGACGCGATTGGTGAGCGCCCACAGCACATCGGCCGGATCGTAGATATTGACGTCCGGCCCGACAACGATGACCTTTTTGATGTTGACGTGGGCCGTCATCGCGGCTAAGGCGACGTTCTTCGGCTCGCCGGGGTTGCTCTTTTCGATTTGGACGAGCGCGCTGAAGCCGTTGCCGTAGGGCGGGATGTGCAGCCCGGTCACGTTGTTGCTCACGTGGCGCACAAAGCGCAGCAGCAGCGGCTCGCGCGGCAGCACATTGCCCAGGTAGATGTGCTCCTCCGCGCCGGGCACGATGGTCTGGTAGATGGGCCGGTCGCGGTGGCAGATGGCGGTGACCTCAAAGACGGGGCTTTTCCACAACTCGCCATAGTAGCCGTGGAACTCAGCCAGCGGGCCTTCGGCATGCCGCTCGTGCGGCGGCAGGTGGCCTTCGATGACAATCTCGGCCTCGGCGGGGATCATCACCTCCACCGTGACGCCTTGACAGACAGGCACGCCGCGCCCGCGAATCGCGCCCGCGATGCGCAGTTCGTCCTCGTCAGAGCGGCAGCCCGCCGCGATCATAATGGCCGGATCCAGCCCGATGGCGATGGCGATTTCCAGCGGCTTATCCTCCGCCTGCTGATGCTGGTAGAACTGCATCGTATCGCGCCATTCGTTCACGTTGAATCCCAACGTGCGCGGGCCAAGCACCTGCATCCGATTGTACGAGAGATTGCCGCGCCCACTCACCGGGTCGCGGCTGACGGTGACGCCGCCGGTGATGAACGGCCCGCCATCGTGTTGGCCGTGCGTGGGGATGGGGATCGCGCGCAGGTCGACGTCGTCGCCGGTGATAACGTTGGCGCGCCATGCGGCTTCGTCCGGGGAGACGGGCGCCGGATCTAAGCCGTTGGCCGGATCAAGCGCGCGGCCCATCGCGGCGGTCACCTCGTCGCGAGCGCAGTCCAGAGCCAGCGCGGCCATCTCTGGATCGACGACCGCGCCGGCGAAGACGGGCCATGCGGCCTCGTCAGCGTGTTCAAAAAGCGCGCCGCCGCGCCCGCGACGCGCCAGCGCGGCGGCCACATTGGCCAACTCGTGCTTGAGCGCTACCTCGCGCTCGATACGGTTGAGCTTCCCCGCTTCATCTAAGATGGACAGATAACTGCGTAGGTCATGGATGGATGACATGCATATCTCCTGTAAAAATATCTGGCTATCTCTTCGCTTGCGTGTGTGCCTTTGGAGGCCTTCAAAATCATCATAAAAGGCTTATGGAGCGGCGTCAAGTGTCACATGACGCGAGTGTAAAGTAATACTTGACATTTGTACAGCAACCCTTTATTATTTAAGATAATGCAAGGATCTCCTCAACAGCACTCCTCAGTCCAAGCCAGATAGACGGATACAGAGAAACGAGGTACGGGATGGTATCAGAGTCCAACATCGGGGCGCGCATCAAGCAGCGGCGGAAGCAGTTGAAATTGAGTCTTCGCGCCCTGGCGAGCCAGACGGATTTGACGGCCTCATTTTTGAGTCAGGTAGAGCGGGGCAAAGCCAACGCCTCGATTGATTCGCTGCGCAAAATTGCCAGCGCTTTGGATGTCTCGATGCTCTACTTCCTCTCCGAACCGCCGCGCTTTGAAGCCCCTATCCCCGCGAGCGAGGCGGACTCAGAGGGCAGCGCGGCGATGCCCGGCAAGCAGTACATCCCTGTGGTGCGCGCCGATTGTCGCCCTCAGTTGATGCTGCCCAACACCGGCGTCACCTACGAGCTGCTGACGCCCGATCTGGCCCACAAAATGGAGGTTATCTGCGGCCACCTCTCCCCCGGAAGCGATAACATCGCGCGTCCTCTGCGCGAGCCAACGGAAGAGTGGATTTATGTGTTGGCGGGCGCCTTGCTTATCGAGATAGAGATGGAGGAGCGCGTCGAGGCTTATGTGCTCAATCCCGGCGACGCGGTCTACTTCGAAGGGCGCGCGCTGCGCCGCCTGGCCTGCGCGACGGAAGAGGAGACCTCGTGGATCTCGGTGATCACGCCGCCCGCGTTCTGAGTCAGCAGATGACGCGGATTAAAGCAGATAGGAGGCAACGATGAAGCAATCGACGCGCTGGGATGAATTTGCCACAGAGTTAGACTTTATGAGCTTGCCGGTAGCCAGGCACGCGGTGCGCCGCTGGGTTCGTTATGAGAAAACGGCGGATGGCGTGCTCTTCCATTGCGAGACCGCGTCCGGCGCGCCGATGCGCTTCCGCGCGAGCGTGGTGCGCGATGATGTCGTGCGCTTCCGCGTCGGGCCGGAATTGGCCGCGACGCGCACGAGCGAGATGTTGGCGCCGGAGGCGTTGGACACCGCAATGTGTCCCTTCGAGATCGAAGAGACCGAGGAGGCCGTGGTGCTGACCACGGCGCGGATGCGCGTGGTCTTTTCGCGCTTCCCCTGGCAGGTGCGCGCCTATGCCAAGGATGCGGGATTCCCCTTCTTTGCCGAGCGCATCGATGATCGCGCCTATGGCCCGGCCTACGAGACGCCGCCGCTGAGCCTCCACGCTCTCGAAAATGGCCGGCGTGTCTGCCACGAGGCGGTCGCGGTGCAGCCAGGCGAGGCCTTCTACGGCTTTGGCGAGCAGTTCAACGCGCTGGACAAATGGGGCCGCGAGATCGTCTCCTGGGCCATCGATTGCGGCAACGTGACCAGTACGCGCTCCTACAAAAATGTCCCCTTCTTTATGAGCAGCGCGGGCTACGGCCTCTTCATCCATTCCTCCGCGCCGATGGTCTATCGGATCGGCAGCGAATCGGCGGTGACCTACAGCTTCGATGTGCTGGACGATGAACTGGACTATTTCCTCATTTATGGGCCGCACTTCAAGCACATCCTGGCGCGCTACACGGAGCTGACAGGGCGCGCGCCGCTGCCGCCCAAGTGGTCGTTCGGCTTCTGGATTTCGCGCTGTGGCTATAAGACCCGCGCGGAGGTCGAGGCCATCATCGACGAGATGCGGGCGCGCGGCTTCCCCTGTGATGTCATCAGCCTCGATCCGTGGTGGATGGGCGAGGCGCCGTGGTGCTCCTATGAGTGGGACACCGAGCAGTTCCCTGATCCCCAGGAGATGATGGCCGCGTTGCGCGCGCAGGGCGTGCGCACCTGTCTGTGGATCACGCCCTACGCGACGCCCGGCACGCGCGCCTACGAGGAGGGTATCGGGCAGGGGTACTTCCTCACGGATGCGGACGGCGCCCTGGCCCCAGTCGAGGAGGCGTTTACCGGCGTGCGCGCAGCAGCGGTCGATTTCACCAATCCAGCGGCGCGGGCCTGGTTCCAGCGCGTGTTGGCGCGGCTGTTGGAGATGGGCGCAGCGGTCTTCAAGACCGATTTCGCAGAACAAGCGCCGGTTGATGCTCTCTACCACGATGGGCGCGACGGCCTGACGATGCACAACCTCTATCCGCTGCTCTACAACGGCGCGGTCTTCGAGCTGACGGAGCGCAGCTTCGGGCGGGGGCTGACGTGGGGCCGCTCTGGCTACGCGGGATCGCAGCGCTACCCGGTGCAGTGGGGCGGCGATAGTTACGCCTCGTTCGATCAGATGGTGGGCCAGATGCGCGGCCTGCTCAGCTACGGGATGAGCGGCGTGCCCTTTTGCAGCCACGATGTGGGCGGCTTCGATTGTCCGCCGCGCGTCTTCGATGCCAGTATGCCGGAAGGCGCCACCTTACCCGGCGATACCATCGGGGCGTGGTGGGAGGCATTCGGCGAGAATTTCGAGGCCGCCAGCGCAGATCGCGACGCCGAGGTCTACATCCGCTGGTTGCAGTTCGGCGTCTTTTCCTCCCACCTGCGCGCGCACGGCAAGCAGCCGCGCGAGCCGTGGGAATACGGCCCGGAGGCGACCGAGATCGCGCATCGCTATCTGGAGCTGCGCTATCGCCTGCTGCCCTACATCTATACCCAGGCGGCGCGCTCCTGCGAGACCGGCCTGCCGATGGTGCGTCCCCTGGTACTCGAGTATCAGGACGATCCCAACGTGGCCCAACTGGATTTGGAATATCTCTTTGGGGAGAGCTTGCTAGTCGCGCCGCTCTTCACCCGCGCGCACGAACGGCAGGTCTATCTGCCGGCGGGGCGCTGGGTCGATTACTGGAGCAAAGAGGTTGTGGAGGGCGGGCGCTGGATCACCGTGGAGGCGCCGCTGGAGAAGCTCCCGCTGTGGGTCAAGGCCGGCCACATCATCCCGCTTGGCCCGGCGATGGACTACGTGAACCAGAAACCGCTCGATCCGCTGACGCTGGAGATCTACGCGCCGGAGGATGCGGGCGAGCTGGTCATCCGTGACGAGGATCAGCCGGACATCGTCGTGCGCTACGCCCGCGAGGACGGTGAACTCCGCGTCAGCGTGACCGGCGCGCCCGGCGACGTCGAAGTCCACGTGTTTGGGGAAGATGTGCCGTGGCAGTTGGTGGATTGATTGAATGAGAGCGTGATGCGTCATACGTCATACGTCATCAAGCGCGCGAAAGTGAGTTCGATTTGATGCTTTATCCATTTGATGCTTTGTTATTTGCCGCTTTGTTGCTTTGCTAATGTTTGACCTGGCGATTCGCGGCGGCATGCTGGTGACGGCGGGCGAAATCTTGCAGGCCGACCTGGGCGTGGAGGATGGACGCATTGCCTGCATCGGGCGGGATGTGCGCGGGCGCGAGGAGATCGATGCGACGGGCTTGCTGGTGCTGCCCGGCGCGATTGACCCACACGTGCATCTGGCGATGCCCACGGGCGTGACGCGCTCCGCCGATGACTGGCGCAGCGGCACCATCGCGGCGGCGTGCGGCGGCACAACCACCGTCATCGATTTTGTGGAGCCGGAGCCGGGCGAGCGCCTGGCCTCGGCGCTGGCGCAGCGGCGCGCGGAGGCCGCCGACGCGGTGATCGATTACGGGCTGCACATGACCATCACCGACGCGCGCGAGGAGACGCTGGCCCAGATTCCCGACATCGTGGCGGCGGGCGCGCCGACCTTCAAGACCTACACGGTCTACGAGGGCTTCCGCCTCGACGATGGTCAGCTTCTGGCCGTGATGGCGGCGGTGCGCGACGCGCAGGGCATGGTGCTCACGCACTGCGAGGACGACGCCATCGTGCGCCGCTGCACCGCGGCGTTGTTAGATGCGGGCGAGACCGGCCCCGGCGCTTACCCCCGCAGTCGCCCCACCCCCGCCGAGGCGGCAGCGATCACGCGCGTGCTGGCGCTGGCCGAGGTGGCGCAGGCGCCGCTCTACGTGGTGCACATCTCCACGGCGCGCGGCGCGGCGGCGCTGCGCGCGGCCCGCGCGCGCGGACAGCGCGCCTACGGCGAGACATGTCCCCAATATCTGCTCCTGACCGAGGTGGCCTATGGCCGGCCCGGCTTCGAGGCGGCGAAGTTCGTCTGCGCGCCACCCTTGCGTTCCGTGGTGGACAATACCGCGCTCTGGAAGGCCCTGGCGCGCGATGAGGTACAGGTCGTGGCGACGGATCATTGCCCCTTCAACTTCGCGGGGCAGAAGGAGTTGGGCCGCGACGATTTCACACAGATCCCCGGCGGCCTGCCGAGCGTCGAACTGCGCCTGAGCCTGGTCTATGGCTTCGGCGTGGTAGCCAGGCGGCTGTCGCTCCCGCGCTGGGTGGAGGTCTGTTGCACCGCACCCGCGCGCCTCTTCGGCCTTTATCCCCAGAAGGGCACGCTCTTCCCCGGCGCCGACGCCGACATCGTGCTCTTCGATCCAGAGCAGCGCGTGCGCGTGACGCAGGAGCGTCTGCACGAGCAGGTCGATTACACGCCGTATGAGGGCCTGCATCTCTACGGCGGCCCGGTGATGACGCTGGCGCGGGGGCGGGTGATCGCGCATGAGGGGCAGTTCGTGGGGCAGGTGGGCGCGGGGCGCTTTTTGGCGCGGGCGTTAAGTGAGAATCACGCATAGAGGATTGGTCCCAGGCCCGGCGGTTAAAACCGCGGCCACTATTACGAAGTCGCCCTTCGGTGACTGAGTTTTAACCGGCGAAGGCCGGTTTCGTAAATGTAGCCGCGAATTTTATTCGCCAGGCTCATCAAACTAAATCGTTACGAGAATTGAGGGTTGAGTGTGAATCACAGAGAACGATTTTACGCCACGATGCACTATCAAGCACGCGACCGGGTACCCCTGATCGATTTCAACTTTTGGGATGAGACGCTGACAGCCTGGCGCGAGCAGGGCCTACCGGAGCACATCGACAAAGCCAACATCCACGAATTTTTGGGGATGGATTATGACTTCAGCCAGGTGACCTTCGAGACAGGGACGGATGCCGGATTGATGCCGCCCTTCGAGGAGCAGGTGTTGGAGGATCGCGGCGACGCGGAGATTGTGCAGCAGGCGGATGGCGTGCGCGTGTTGCGTCACAAGGTGGAATCGTCAATTCCGCAGCACATGGGCCATCTGCTGGAGGATCGCGAGAGCTGGGAGAAATATTACAAGCCCCGGCTCGATCCCACGCATCCGGCGCGCTTTCCGGCGGATTGGGAGGCGCGCGTGGCCGAATCCAACGATCCAACCAGCGGGAAGCTCTTCGTGCCGTGGGTGGGCGGGCTGTACGGCTGGTTGCGCGATTGGATGGGCATGGAGAACCTCTCCTACGTGATGTACGACGACCGCGCGTGGTTTGAGGAGATGATCGGCACGGTGGCCGATTGCATCGTGGGCACGCTGGAGGGCATCCTGGCCGGCGGGATGAAGATCGACGCCTGCGCGATGTGGGAGGATATGTGCTACAAGGGCGGCCCGCTGATGAGTCCTCGGATGTTCAAGAAGTATCTCGCGCCGCAGTATCGGCGCATCACGGATCTGCTCCATCACCATCATGTGGACGTCGTCTGGGTGGATAGCGACGGCGACATCGCCAGGTTAGTCCCGCTCTGGTTGGATGCGGGCGTCAACTGCATGTTCCCGCTGGAGGTGGGGACGTGGGGCGCGGACCCGGTGACCTATCGGCGCGAGTACGGCCGCGATCTGCTGTTGATGGGCGGCTTCGACAAGCGCATCCTGGCCGGATCGGAGGACGACATCGCGCGTGAGATTGACCGGCTGGCGCCCTTAGTCGAGGAGGGCGGCTACATTCCCTTCTGCGATCACCTCGTGCCGCCGGACGTGCCGTTCGAGAACTACGTCTTTTACCTCAAGCGCGCGCGTGAGGTCTGGGCCAACGACACCGATTTGAATCCGATGCAGTTTAGTTCGTAGTAAGCCTCGGAGCGCCAGCGGAGTGGCGTTTTTTGTGGTTCCACACCATTTCATACAAGGAGGGTGCCTCGTCACAAATTTGATAAACTCTTCGGAAGACTAAATCTGTTTAACCTGCAAGCTAATGTAATTCTAAATGGAGGAGAAAAGAATGCGAAGTAAACTATGGTTGATGTTGAGCTTGATGGTTGTGATGGCGATGGTGTTGAGCGCGTGCGCGACGCCCACGCCGGAGGTCATCGAGGTTGAGAAAGAGCTTGGCCCAATCACGATGTGGGCCTCCTATGACCTGACGGATGAGGAGAATCCGCCGTCGGTGACGTTGAACCAGGCGATTGCGACCTTTGAATCGGCCACCGGCATCGAGGTCGAGTATGAGCAGGTCGCGTGGGATCAACTGTCCACGAAGCTGGCCGTCCAGGCCCAATCCGGCGGCGATATGCCCGATGTGGTGGAGGTTAGCAGCCAGCACGTGATGGCGCTCATCAACGCGGGCGCGCTGATGGACATCGCGGAGATGGCGGAGAATGCCCCATGGGCCGATGAGGTCAATCCCAGCGAGGCGCAGGCCTGCGTCGTGGGCGGCGAGCGCTATTGCGTGGCCGCCGACATTCGCGGCGGCGCCTGGTACTACAACACCGGAGATTTCCCCGACGGCTGGCCGACCACGCCGGAGGGCTGGATGGAAGCGGGCGAGCGCCTGGCTGTCGAGGATATGTACGTCTCCACCTTCTTCGCCGGTCGCCACTACGGCGCGGCGGAGCTGACCTGGGGGCCGTGGTTCTACTCCAACGGCGGCAGTATCTTCGATGCCGAGGGCAAGCCCGATTGGGCCTCCCCGGAAAACGTCGAGGTTGTGGCGTGGGCGCGCGAGTTGCTGGCCAACGGGTACATCCCGGAGACCTGCTTCACGGGCGATTTCACCGCCGGTGAGACCCCCTGGGTCGATGGCAACGCGGCTTCCGTGCGCGGCGGCTCCTGGTCCTACCTCTTTATCCCCGGCCTGAAGGACAAATATCAGGCCGATGAAGTCGATCTGGGCCTCGCGCCGGACTTTGGCGAGGGCCGCAAGGTCTTCTTAGTCGGCGAGGGCTGGGCGGTTGCTGATGGCGCCGAGAATCCCGCAGGCGCAATGGCCTGGATCAACTTCTTTATGAACCCCCAGATCCTGGCGCAGTGGGCCAGCCATCACTACGGCATCCCCACCATCGACGCGGCGTTCCAGAGCGGCGAGTTCAGCGGCGAATTCTATCAGGCGACCGCCGAGAACCTGGGCGAGAACGGCGTCTTCATCGAACCCAGCGAATTCTACGTCGAGAGCCTCACCAAACTCTCCGAGACCTTACAAGAGCTGATGATCGATCCAGAGATGGACATTATGGAAAGCCTTCAGGAAGCTCAAGACGAGATCCTGAACCGCTACTGGTAAATTTCGACTTCCCCGCAGGGAGGACATCCTCTCTGCGGGGAAATTTGATTATCTTCCTCAGACTTTTTGACTTTCAGACTTTTTGACTTTCAGACAACTTTCAACTCGTAACCTGTAACTTTCAACTTATTGTCTAGAGGAGCCACGTATGCGTCAGAAAAAGATCTACCCCTATTTACTGGTAGCGCCAGCGTTCATCGTGATGACGATGGTTACATTGTATCCGACGCTCTACAGCTTCTACCTGAGTCTGCATCGCGTGCGACGCGGCGCGTTGGAATTTATCGGCCTGAGAAATTTTAACATCATCTTGAACAGTGGCGATTTTTGGGAAAGTCTACGACTTACGTTTACCTTTGGCGTCTTCTACGTCGGGATAACCCTGACCTTCGCCTTTGTGTTGGCCCTCCTCTTTAATCGCGGCCTGCGCTTTGGCAGCATTTACATGACCTTAGTCTTTATCCCCTGGGTGCTCTCCGAGATCGTCTCTGGCGTCGTTTGGCGCTGGATGTTCTACCGCGATTACGGCGTGCTCCAAAATCTGGTCGGCCCGCTCTTTGGCGGCACAACCTTGATGAGCACCTCCACCGGCGCGATGGGCATCGTCGTGGCGGCGTCCGTGTGGCGCGCGACGGCCTATGTGATGTTGTTGATTTTGGCCGGCCTCCAGACCATCCCCGGGGAGATCTACGAGGCCGCCGCCATCGATGGCTCGACCAAGTGGCAGGCCTTCTGGGGCATCACCTGGCCCCTCATCCGCCCCACGACGTTGGTCACCGTGGTGCTGCTCTCCATCGAGAGCATCAACGCGGTGGGGATGTTCTTAGCCATCACGCAGGGCGGGCCGGGCCGCGCGACGGAGGTCTTGAGCCTGCACATGTATCGCGAGGCGTTGCAGTTCTTCCACTTTGGATATGGCTCAGCGTTAGCGGTCGTGATGTTTGTAATCAACATTATCTTGGGCGCCGTGTACCTCAAATTCTTGCAGCGTGATAACGCGCTGGCCGGGTAGCAGGAGGAAAGATGAGCCAGGAACAAGTAGCAGCACAACACCAAAAACGCGCCATCGATTGGGAGAAGGTTTCCGTCAATGGCTTCTTGATCGTCATCGGGATACTTTTCATCTTCCCCGTCTTCTACGCGCTGATGACCTCCTTCCGCGAGCCGGGCTACGGGCTGACCCGCGAGATCATCCCGCGCGTCTGGTACTTCGGCAACTATGACCGCCTCTTCAACTACGGGCGATTTCCCCGCTACGTACTCAACAGCATCATCAACGCGCTGGGCGGCGCTATTTTAACCAGTATCGTGGCCGCGCTGGCGGGCTACGCCTTCGCCCGCTTTGAATTTTGGGGCAAGCGGATGTTGATGTTCTTCATCTTGGCGGTGATGATGCTCCCGCAGATCACCAACCTGATCCCCCTCTACAAGATGGCCAGTGATTTGAAGTTGCTCAACACTTACACCGTGATGATCGTCATTTTGGGCGGCTATGGCATCCCGCTCGGCATCTGGACGATGAAGGGCTTCTTCGAGAGCATTCCCGTGGCGCTGGAGGAGGCCGCCGCCATCGATGGCGCTTCGCCCTTCCAGACGCTGTGGCGCGTCGTGATCCCCATCTCCGCGCCGGGACTGCTGGCAACCTTCCTGATCAACTTCGTCTACAACTGGAACAACTTCATCACGCCGCTCTTTATGCTCACCAAAACGGAGATGAAGACGGCGACGGTGGGCCTGTACGATTTCCAACACGCGCTGGAGGGCAACCAGGATGAATTGCTGGCCGCCGCGTGTGTGATCATCATGGTGCCGGCGATTGCGCTCTTCATCGGGCTGCGACGTTACTTCTTAGAGGGCATGGTCGAAGGCGCGGTGAAGGGCTAAGATGGCTGACCAAGGGCTGTTAATTCTGCCGGATTGGCTGGTCGCCGCCGCCCAGGAGCCGCCCCGGCGCGGATGGGGCGCGCGCGTGGTCGGCCCGGAGATCGCGGCGGTGGCGCCCAACGCCAATCTGCGCGCGCAATTCCCCGACGATGAGGTCTGGGACGCCGCCGGGATGGTGTTAGCGCCGGGCTTCGTCAACGCGCACACGCACCTCTACGGCGTGCTGGCCCACGGCATCCCGTTGAAGAAAGCGCCCTCCGGCTTCTGGCCTTTTTTGGAGGAGTTCTGGTGGCCGCTGGTCGAAAATGCGTTAGATCACGAGATGCTCCAGGCTGCGACGGCGCTTCAGTGCGCGCGGATGTTGCGCAGCGGCGTGACCAGCTTCTACGATTGCGCCGAAGCACCCTTCGCGCTGCCCGGCTGCCTCGAGGCCATCGCCGAGGAGACGGCGCGGTTCGGCCTGCGGGCGATCCTCTCCTTCGAGGCGACGGAGCGGGTGAGCGCGGAAAATGGGCAGAGAGGACTAGCCGAGAACGCGCGGTTTATCGATGCGTGTCGTAGACGAGTTGAAAGTTACAAGTTGAACGTTACAAATTCGGATTCTAAACTTTCAACCTTCAACTTTCAACCTACAACTCATAACTTAATCTCCGGCGCGATGTGCTTCCATACGACCTTCACCTGCTCCGACGACTTCATCCGCCAGGCGTTCGCGATGGCCCGCGAGCGCGATGCGTTCGTCCACGCGCACGTCTCCGAGGGCGTCTACGAGCCGCAGTACAACCTGGAGCGCCACGGCAAGCGCACGCTCCATCATTACGATGATCTAGGCGTGCTGGGGCCGGACTTCTTAGCCTCGCAGTGCGTGCAGATCGAGCCTGACGAGATCGCGCTGATGGCCGAGCGCGGCGTGCGCATGGCGCACATGCCGCTCTCCAACTGCGAGGTCGGCGGCGGATTTGCGCCGGTCCCGGAGCTAGTCGCATCGGGTGTCACGGCGGGGCTTGGCTCTGACGGCTACATCGACGACTTCTTCGAGGTGCTGCGCGGGGCGTTCTTGATGCACAAAGCCACGCACTTAGATCCGCAGGTGCTGCCCGCCCACGAGATCTGGCATCTCGCCACGGAGGGCGGCGCACGCGCATTGGGACTGGAGAAGGTCGGGCGCATCGCGCCGGGCTGGGCCGCCGATGTGCAACTCATCGATGCGCAGTTGCCCACGCCGCTCCGGGCGCACAATCTCTATGACCAACTGCTGCTCTATCGCAACGCCGACCACGTGCGCGGCGTGCTCGTCAACGGCGAGGTGCGCGTGCGCGGGGGCGAAGTTTTAGGCGTCGACGCGGAGGCCATCCGCGCGCGGGCGCACGCGGCGGCGGAGCGCTTGTGGCAGGCGGCAGCGGCGTGATGCCCGTTACACCTTTGACATTCAACTTAGAGGGATGGTTCATCTACAAGCGAAAATAGGTTTACACTTTAGTTATGACAATTTAGACCATAATACGCAAAAAATTCTTCAAAAACACTCCAATCATCCTAAAGCATAAATTTTAGTTCGTAGTAAGCCTCGGAGCGCTAGTGGAGTGGCGTTTTTCGAGCTTCACAACGGCACTCCATTCTATCGCGTAGCGGATGCCTGACTACGAACAAGTGTTAACCAATTAGTGAACCATCCCAACTTAGACAACTTGTAACTTGCAACTTGCAACTTATAACTTTCAACCCCTTTCCAGGAGACATATATGAGCGATAAGGAACTTGCAGCATATTCCAAGGATTTTTTGGCGGAGTTGTTCCGCAAGATGGTGCTGGTGCGCGAGTTTGAACTGCGCGCCATCGAGGAGCGGCGCAATGGGCTGATCCCCGGCTTTATTCACTCCTGTGTCGGACAGGAGGCCTCGGCCGTGGGCGCGACAGCGGCGCTCAAGCAGGAGGACGTGATCACCAGCACCCATCGCGGACACGGCCACCTGCTGGGCAAGGGCGGCGATCCCAAGTACATGATGGCAGAGCTGGCGGCGCGCTCGACGGGCTATTGCCTCGGACGCGGCGGCTCGCTGCACATCGCCGACTTCGAGCTGGGCATCTTGGGCGCTAACGGCATCGTCGGCGGCGGGATTCCCATCGCCGTGGGGGCCGCGCTGGCCTTCCAGATGCGCAGCGAGAAGCGGGTATCGCTCGCTTTCTTTGGCGACGGCGCGACGAACGAGGGCGCGTTCCACGAGGCGCTGAACTTGGCTGGCCTCTGGTCGCTGCCCGTGATCTTCCTCTGCGAGAACAATCTCTACGGGGAAGGGACGCCGCAGGATCAGCAAGCGCCCATCGCCGACCTGGCGAAGCGCGCCGAGAGCTACGGCTTCCCCGGCGAGATCGTCGATGGCAACGATGTGCTGGCCGTCTACGAGGCGACCACGGCGGCGGCGGCGCGCGCCCGCGCGGGCGCAGGGCCGACGATGATCGAGGCCAAGACCTATCGCTTCCGAGGCCATTACGAGGGCGATCCGCAGATCTATCGCAAGCCGGGGGAGATGGCGGAATGGCGCGAGCGCGATCCCATCCCCAATTTCCGGCAGCGCTTGCTAGATGCGGGCGTCTTCGAGGCCGAGGCCTTGGACGAGATCGTGGCCGATGTCCAGGCGGAATTGGATGAGGCGGTGGCCTTTGCCGAATCGGCCCCGGAGCCGAAGCCGGAGGAGGCCCTGGCTGGCGTCTACGCGGAAACGCACGCTGGCCTGGTCTTTTAGAGGGAATGACAAGGGAGAATATGAGTGACAAGAATGTGAACGCGAACATAGAGATGAAAGAACTATCATTTTCCGAGGCGATACGCGAGGCGATAGTCGAAGAGATGCGCCGCGATCCCAACGTCTTTTTGATGGGCGAGGATGTGGGCGTCTTCGGCGGTGTGTGGGGCGTCTCCCACGACATGTTGGACGAGTTCGGCCCGGAGCGCGTGCGCGATACGCCCATCAGCGAGATCGCGATTGTGGGTGCGGGGTTGGGCGCGGCGATGGTGGGGATGCGGCCCATCGTCGAGATTATGTTCGGCGACTTTTTGATGTGTGCGGGCGACCAGATCGTCAATCAGGTGGCGAAGGCGCGTTTTATGAGCGGCGGCAAGGCCGATGTGCCCCTAACCATCCGTGTGACGACGGGCGCGCCCGGCTCCTCGGCGGCGCAACACTCCCAAAGCCCCGAAGCGTGGTTTATGAACGTGCCCGGCATCAAAATCGTCACGCCGGCTACCCCGGCGGATGCGAAGGGGTTGTTGCGCACGGCCATTCGCGGCGCCGATCCGGTGCTCTTCTTCGAGCCGAAGATGCTCTACGCGGATAAGGGCGCGGCGCCCGACGACCCGGACTTCGCCGTCCCCTTCGGCGAGGCGCGCGTCGCACGCGAGGGCCGCGACGTGACCGTTATCGCCGTCGGCATCATGGTGAAGCACGCGCTGGCGGCGGCGGAGCAACTCGCCGCGGACGACATCAGCGTCGAGGTCATCGATCCGCGCACGTTAGTGCCGCTGGATAAGCAGACGCTCATCGACTCCGTCGCGAAGACCAGTCGCGCCGTCGTGGCCCACGAGGCGCATCTGCGCAGCGGGCCCGGCGCGGAGATCGCGGCGATGTTAGCCGAGGAGGCCATCGAGTACTTAGATGGCCCCATCCTCCGCGTGGGCGCGAAGAACGTGCCGCTGCCCTACAACCCCGCGCTGGAGAATTACGTCCTGCCCGCCGCAAGCGACATCGTGCGGGCCGTGAAATCGTTCTGGGGCAAAGCATAGATAATACCGCGCGGCGGAAGTCCCTCCTCAGTTAGCCCCGCTCAGAGCGGATCGTCAGATCCGCGACTATACGTCGGAACGGGGAACTGACGTTCCCCTTGGAGCAAATTCAACTGGGGAATTATTTGTGCCGCGTTGTACCAGGAGGCAGCATGCAACGTTTCGAAGACAAAGTCATCATTATCACCGGCGGCGCGCGTGGTATTGGCAAGGCGTGCGCGGAGCGGTTCGCCGCTGAAGGTGGGCGCGTGGCCGTGTTGGATATCGACGAGACGGCGGCGATGACCACCGCCGAAGCCATCGCCGGGCTGGCAGTCCAGTGCGACGTGACCGACCGCGACAGCGTGCAAGGCGCCATCGAAGCCGTGCTGGCGGCGTGGGGCCGCATCGATGTGTTGGTGGCTAACGCGGGCGTCTATCGCGCCGCGCCGCTGCCGGAGGTCAGCCTGAAGGATTGGCGTCTGGTGCTGGCGGTGAACCTCACCGGCGTGATGCTCTCCTGCCAGGCGGTCGCGCCCACGATGATGCAACAGGCGAGCGGCAGCATCGTGATTATGTCGTCAATGGGCGGGAAGACCTCGTGGCCGGCGACGGCGGCCTACTCCGCCTCCAAGAGCGGCGAGCTGGGGCTGATGCGCTCGGTGGCGCAGGAGTTGGGGCCGCACAACGTCAACTGCAACGCCGTCTGCTTAGGCCACGCCGATACCGAGATGATGCGCGCCGTCGATGCGCGCATCTGTGAGGAGAACGGCTGGGCGCCGGGGACCTATCTCCAGCAGTTGGCAGAGAAGAACCCGATGCGCCGCCTGGGCACGGTGGAAGAGACGGCGGCCTTCGTCGCGTTCTTAGCATCTGAAGAAGCGCGTTACATCAACGGTCAGGCCATCGAGATCGATGGCGGGTTGTTAATGTGCTAGTTTTC
>CAZCAI010000116.1:0-16524 GCA_964496595.1 uncultured Anaerolineales bacterium | reverse complement strand
GAATCTTTACTCAATAACATTATTCTAAATTCGCAATTCTAAATTCGCAATTTGAATATTTGTTTAATTTTCCAAGGAGGCATAAGGATGCGTTTGCAGGATAAGGTTTGTGTTATCACGGGCGGGGCCGCCGGGATTGGCAAGGCGACGGCGCTGCGTTTCGCGGAAGAGGGCGCCAAGGTCATCATCTGCGATGTGAGCGAGGCGGAGGGCCATCAGGTGGCCGCGGAACTCGGCTCCGACGCCAGCTTCTACAAGGTCGATGTCACGGATCGCGAGGCGGTTCAGACGTGGATCGATGATGTGATCGCGCGCTATGGCCGCATCGATGTGCTGGTCAACAACGCCGGCATCACGCGCGACGCGCTCTTCGTCAAGGTCAAGGAAGGCGAGCTGGTCAAGCAGATGGGCGAGGACGCTTTTGATATGGTCGTCGACGTCAATCTCAAGGGCGTCTTCAACTGCACGCAGGCCGTCGCGCCCTATATGATCAAGCAGGGCGAGGGCGGGGCGATCCTCAACGCCTCATCCGTCGTGGGGCTGTACGGCAACTTTGGGCAGACGAACTACGTCGCCACCAAGGCCGGCGTCATCGGGATGACGAAGGTCTGGGCGCGGGAGTTGGGCCGCTATCAGATTCGCGTCAATGCCGTGGCGCCCGGCTTCATCCTCACGGAGATGGTGCAGAAGATGCCGGATAAGGTGTTAGATACGATGCGCGGCCACACGCCGCTGGGCCACTTGGGTCAGCCGAGGGATATCGCCAACGCTTACCTGTGGCTTGCCAGCGATGAGGCCAACTTCGTCCACGGCACGACCATCAGCGTGGACGGCGGCATTGTGATCGGTACGTAAGTTCAGGGCGTAGGAAGTAGGGGAGTAAGGAGTAGGGGGCGTACTCCCTACTCCCTACTGCCTACTCCATATTGCACACAGACACGCAACCAGGAGGTAATCGTATGGGCCGTTATGCAAAGATTATCGGGACGGGAGGCTATGTCCCGGACCATTTCGAGATGACAAATGAGAAGTTCAAGGAGTACATGGCCAAGGTCAGCCCCAAGCTGCCGGGCGTGGTCGATAAATTCGAGGAGAGCAGCAACATCAAGACGCGCTGGTACGCGCCCGATGATTGGGTCACGTCGGATCTGGCCGTGAAGGCATCGGAGGCGGCGCTTGAGGACGCGGGCGTCAAGGCGGAGGATCTGGATATGATCCTGCTGGGCACCGATACGCCCGATTACATCACGCCGGCGACCTCGGTGGTGGTGCAGCACAAGCTGGGCGCGGTCAACGCGGGCACCTTCGATATTGGCTGCGCGTGCGCCTCGTTCCCCACGGGGCTGGTGCAAGCCGCCGGGATGCTGGCGACCAACTCGCAGATGAAGTACATCTTAGTGGTAGGCGCTTATATGATGCACAAGTTGGCCGATTGGGAGCACGACGTGATTTCGTTCTTCTACGGCGATGGCGCGGGCGCGGCGGTGTTGGGCGTCTCCGAGGAACCGGGCTTCGTCAGCTCCACCTTCTTCGCCGATGGCTTCTATCACAAGCACTGGGGCATTTACGCGGGCGGCGTCTACGAGCCGGCCACCGTCGAGGCGGTGGAGGAGGGGCGCACGCGCGTCAAGCTCATCGAGGCTTTCCCGCCTACCGTCAACAACGAGGGCTGGCCCAAGCGGATGCGCGAGTTGGCGGCCAACGGCAACTTCGATCTTCAAGACGTCGATCTGGTGATCTTCACGCAGGTGCGCCTCAACAGCATCGAAATCGTGATGGAAGAATTGGGTCTGCCGCTGGAGAAGGCGCATTGGATTATGCACAAGTGGGGTTATACCGGCTCCGCCTGTCTGCCTTTGGCCTTCGATGACGCCCGCAAGCAGGGCAAGGTCAAGCCGGGCGATCTGGTGGCCTTCGTGGGGTCTGGCGTGGGCTACAATCAGGCCGGCGCCGCGTTTGTGATGTAGGGGCGAGGCAATCCTCAGATGTTCAAACATTTTGATATGTATCGACATTTTTCGGAATTACCTTGGCATCGATCATCAACCGAGGATTGCCTCGCCCTTACTTATGGTTTTTAGGAGAATGATATGAATTTCAAATCAATGTATCAAGAGAAGCTGATTCCCATCCCAGAGGCGGCGGCGAAGGTGCAATCGGGGCAGCGCCTGGTCGCGGCGATGTGCGCCTCGGAGCCGGTGGGGATGCTCAACGAGTTGGAGCAGCACGCCGAGCGCCTGGAGGATGTCCACGTGTGGATGTGCCTCCCGATGCATCCCTATGGCTTCTACACGCAGCCGGAGATGGAAGGGAGCTTCTTCCTGGAAAATTGGTTCTACGGCGCGATGGATCGCAAGACGCACAAGATGGGGCTGGTCTCGTACGTGCCGAACAATCTGCACCGCGCGGGCAGCGACCGCATCCACGCGGGCGGCATCGATGTTTTCTGGGGCACGGCGACCCCGCCCAACGATCACGGCATTATGTCGCTTTCGACCTCGCTGGTCTACGAGCGCCAGCTCATCGACGAGGCCGATCTGGTTATCTTGGAGATCAACGAGAATCTGCCGTGGACCTTAGGCGATACGCAAGTCCACATTACGGAGGCGGATTACATCGTCGAGAACACCCAGCCGCTGGTCGAACTGCCGGCCATCGAGCCGACGGAGGTTGAAAACGCCATCGGCGCCTACATCGCGGATCTCATCGCCGACGGCGCGACGATCCAGTTGGGCATCGGCGGGATTCCGAACGCCATCGCCCAAAGCCTCTTCGAGAAGCGCGACCTGGGTGTCCACACGGAGATGTTCACCGACGGCATGGTCGATCTCTTCGAGGCGGGCGTCATCACCGGGCGCAGGAAGACGCTGTGGCCCAACAAGCTTGTGGGGACGTTCGCGTTGGGCACGCAAAAGCTCTACGAGTTCATCCACAACAACATCGCTGTCGAGTTCCAGCAGGGCAAAGTGACCAACGATCCCTACATCATCGCCCAGAACAACAAGATGGTGAGCATCAACACCGCACTCCAGGTGGACGTGCTGGGCCAGGTCTGCTCGCAGAGCATCGGCGCGCGGCACTTCAGCGGCACCGGCGGCCAATTGGATACCCATCGCGGCGCGCAGATGTCGCCCGGCGGGCGCGGCATCATCGCGCTGCGTTCCACCGTCAAAAACGACACCATCTCCACCATCGTGCCGCACCTCAGCGCCGGCGCGGAGGTCACCGTGCCGAGCCAGGACGTCGACACCGTTGTCACCGAATACGGCGTGGCCGAACTGCGTGGACGCAACGTCAAAGAGCGCGCCGAGGCCCTCATCCGCATCGCCCATCCCGACTTCCGCGCGTGGCTCAAGGAAGAGGTGGAGAAGCTGGGCATTGTGATGAAGGTTCAGGCGCCGGGTGTGGATCTGTAATGTTTCGCCCTTCGGATGCTGAGAGTTAGCCCGAAGGGCTTTGTTCTTTTAGCCCGGATGTTTACGTCCGGGCGATGGGAAACACGGCATCTGCCTATTGCGGATTGTTGACCATCCGATTCTCGACGTTCAGACTTTCAAACTTTAGATACATCTGGAGGATATACGATGGAAAAGCCTGCACCTTTAGACGGCGTCACAACGCAAATGATTGCTACATCCCGGCTGGAGCAGCACGTCTACTTCGTCGGGCCGGAGGATGGCGCGCCGGTGGTCTTCGTCCACGGGAACTGCGCCTCCGCGCTGCATTGGGAGGAGAACATGCTCGCGCTGCCGGAGGGCTTCCGAGGTATCGCGCCCGATCTGCGCGGCTACGGCTGGACTGAGGCCGCGCCCATCGACGCGACGCGCGGGATGCGCGACTGGGCCGACGACTTAGACGCGCTGATGGTCGCCCTGGGCATCGAGCAATTTCATCTGGTGGGCCATTCGATGGGCGGCGGCGTGGCGATGCGCTACGCGATTGATCATCCGGAGAAGGTGCTCTCGCTGACGCTGGCGGACACGGTCTCGCCCTACGGCTTCGGCGGCACTCGCGGCGAGGACGGCCAGCCCGTCCACGAGGATTACGCCGGGTCCGGCGGCGGCACCGTCAACCAGGAGTTCGTCAGATACATCGATGAGGAAATCAGCGCGGGCGGCAATCCCAACTACCCGCGCGAGGTCATCAACGCCGCGTACTTCAAGCCCCCCTTCCGCCATCACCGCGAGGATGCGCTCGTCACCTCGCTGCTGACGACCCGCACCGGCGAGGATTTCTACCCCGGCGATATGACCCCCTCGGAGCACTGGCCCAACGTCGCGCCGGGCGCCAAGGGCGTCGCCAATGCCTTCGCGCCCAAGTACGCGGACACCAGCGCCATCGCCGACATCGACCCCAAACCGCCCGTGCTGTGGATCCAAGCCGCCGATGATGTCATCGTCTCCGACACGTCGTTGTTCGACTTTGGCTTCTTGGGACAATTGGGCATCGTGCCCGGCTGGCCCGGCCCAGAAGTCTACCCTCCCCAGCCGATGGTCAGCCAGACCCGCCACGTCCTGGAGCAGTACCAGGCCAACGGCGGCGCCTACGAGGCGCACGAGATCATCGATTCAGGCCACTGCTGCTATCTTGAAAAGGCGACCGAGTTCAACGCGCTGTTGGGGGAATTCCTGAAGAAGTAGGGAGTAGGGAAGTAAGCAGTAGGGGAGTAGGGAGCACCCAGGGGGTATAGATGTTGGATCGTCTGTTGAAGCGTTTGCAAAGGTCACGGTTGGGACGTCAGCAGGATTTGATTAAAATCGGCGTGCTGAGTGCCCAGACCGGCCCGCTGGCGCACTATGGCGAGACGGCCGTCCAGGGATTGAAGCTGGGCATTGAGTACGCCACGGGCGGCGCGTGGGAGATCGCAGGACGGACGATCCAACTGCTGATTGAAGATGACGGCGGTGAGCCGGAATCTGCGGAACCAATAGCGCGCGCCTTGATCGAACGGGAGGGGATTCATCTGTTGCAAGGATGCACCTCTAGTCCTGCCGCGATCAAGATCGCCCGCCTGGCGCAAGAATATGAACGGCTCTTTATGGTTGCTGTGGCCGCCGCCGATGTCTTGACGGCGCAGTGGTTCAATCCCTACATCTTCCGCACGGCGTCCACCACGTCGCAGGATGCGGCGGCCGGCGGTCGATATGCCGTTCAGCATCTGGGCAAGCGGTTCGCTTTCCTCTCTGCCGATTACATCTGGGGACATCAGAGCCGTGCGGCATGGTGGCGGGCGGTGCAGGCGGAGGGCGGCGAGATCGTGGGGGATGTGATGGCCCCCCACGACGAGACGCGCTTTCGCGAGTACTTGCAAGAGATAATCGCGAAGGAGCCTGATGTCCTGGTGCCTTCCTGGGCGGGACAAAATACGGCGGCGCTCTTACGCCAGATGCGAGAGATGGGGATGCCGGACGGGATCAACGTCATCGCCGATCTGCCGGATGATCAGACGATTCAGGCGGCCGGTGAGGCGTTGGAGGGCGTTATCTGCGTGGTCAAGTACTACCACAGCTTGCCCGAAAATTCCGTAAATGATTGGTTGGTCCGCCATCATCAGGAGCGGTACGGGACGCCTCCCGACATCTTCACGGAAGGCGGCTTCGCGTCGGGCGTGGCGCTGGTCGAGGGCCTGAAGCGCACCAATGGTGATCCGGCGGCTGCGGGCTTGATCCCCGTGCTGGAGAGCATGCCCTTCGAAGGGCCGAAAGGCGCCTACACCTTCCGTCGTGAGGATCATCAGGCCCTGCAATCGATGTACATCGCGGAGATGGTCAAAGCGCCGGATCAACCGATCTGTACGCCGCGCCTCATCCGTGAGGTCTCGGCGGAAGTGTCCGCCCCGCCGGTGATTGAGCCAAAATCTACCGAAAAAGGTTGATAAGCGACGGTGAAGTATTTCGTATTGCGTATTACGTAATTTTACGCAACACGAAATACGAAATAAGCTATATTTACGATTGAAGAGGAATTATTATGCCCACCCTACCCATCAATGACACACAACTCTATTACGAATGGCACGGCCCGGAGGATGCCCCCGTACTCGCGCTGGTCAACGGCGTGTTGATGAGCACGGCGAGTTGGGCCTATCAGACGCCGGTGCTCTCGCAGCACTATCGTGTCTTGCTGCACGATTGTCGCGGGCAGGGGCAATCCGAGCATCCGCCCGGCCCGTATACGATGAAGCAGCCCGCCGCCGACCTCGACGCGCTGCTGGAAGCGCTGGACGTCGAGCAGGCACACATCGCGGGCATCTCCTACGGCGGCGAAATCGCGCTGCTGATGGGCATCCATCACCCGGCGCGCGTGCGCTCGCTCTTCGTCTCCTCGGCGGTCAGCGAGGTGCGCCCGCTGCTACGCGGCATCGTCGCCAGTTGGATCGCGGCGGCGCAACAGCGGGATGGCGAACTGCTCTATCGCTGCTCCGTCACCGACAACTTCGCCGAGCCGTGGCTGATTGCGCATCCCAACTGGGCCGGTCTCGCCATCCCCCGCTACGAGGAACTCGACTTCGACGCGGTCATCGCGCTCTGCGAGTGTTTCCTGGCGCTCGATTGCACCGCTGATCTGCCGAACATCACCGCGCCGACGACCGTCGTCGTGGGCGAACTCGACGCCCTCAAACCGCTGGAACCCTACGCCCGCCTTATCGCGGAGCGCGTCCCAGGGGCGCAACTGCTCATCTTAGGCGACGCCGGGCACGCCTGCTGCTTAGAAACGCCCCAGGCGTGGAACGCGGCCCTGCTCGGCCACCTGGCAATGTTATCTGAAAAGTAACTGACTATACGTATTACGAAATACGCAATACGAGACACATAATATGCAATAGGAGGTTGTATTTAGTATGAAACAACGCAAATTAGGCCGTGGCGTCGCCGTGGTCGGCGCGGGGATGAGCAAATTTGGCGCATTCCGCGATCTCACCACGCGCGATCTCTTTGTGCAGGCCTTTCGGGAGATGTTAGCATCTGTGGATAAAGGCTTCGATTCGCAAGACATCGAGGCGCTGTACATCGGCAACTTCAGCAGCGACCTCTTCGAGGGGCAGGCGCACACCGCGCCCGTGATGGCCGATTGGGTCGGCCTGACGCCGCGCCCCGCCACCCGCATCGAGGACGCCTGCGCCAGCAGCGGCGTCGCCCTGCGCGAGGGCATCATCGCCGTCGCCTCGGGCCTCTACGACATCGTACTGGTCGGCGGCATCGAAAAGATGACCTCGCTGCCCACCGCGCGCGTCACCGACACCCTCGGCACCGCCGCCGACGCGCTCTACGAACTGCCGGCGGGCTTCACCTTCCCCGGCCTCTACGCCGCGATGGCGACCGCCTATATGGACGCCTACGGCGCGACGCCGGAGACCTTTATGCGCGTCGGCTACAAGAACCACGAGAACGGCGCGCTCAACGACAAGGCGCAGTTCGGGCAGCGCCTGGCCGATATGATGGCGGCCAAGAAGGTGCGCGCCGAGCGCAAGGGTTATCCGATGCCCACCTGGGCGGATGAGATGGACTTTTTACACGACGACCGCGCCAATCCCATCATCGCCTGGCCGATGCGCCTCTACGACTGCTCGCCCATCTCCGATGGGGCCGCGACGCTTATCTTGGTGAGCGAGGAACTGGCCGGGCGCTTCACCGATGCGCCGCTGCACATCATCGGCAGCGGGCAGGCCAGCGACGGCGCGACGCACGACCGCCCGACGCTCACCGGCATCCCGGCGGCGGAGCACGCGGCCAAGATGGCCTACGCGATGGCGGATGTGACGCCCGATGACATCGACGTGGCCGAAGTGCATGACTGTTTCACCATCGCGGAAGTGATGGCGAGTGAGGATTTGGGCTTCTTCGCGCGCGGCGAGGGCGGGCGCGCCGCCGAGGAGGGCCGCACGGCCCGCGACGGCGACCGGCCGATCAACACCTCCGGCGGACTCAAATCGAAGGGCCATCCGGTGGGCGCCTCCGGCGCGGGGCAGGCCGTCGAAATCTGGAAGCAACTGCGCGGCGAGGCCGGCGAGCGTCAACTGCCCGGCGATCCCCGCCTGGGCCTGACCCACAACGTCGGCGGCACCGGGCAGACCTGCGCCGTCCACATCTTCGAGCGCCGCTAGTTAGCAGATGAAGCGGATTTGTATAGTTTCGCAATCTGCTATTCGCAATTCCCCGGCGGCGAGGCTATTTTCATAGAACTTTGTACTGAGGAGAGAGCATAACTATGGCAGAACTATTTACCGCAACGGAATTCAATCAACACTTAGCCGAGCACAAGCTGATGGGCGCGCGTTGCGCCGAATGCGGCGAGATCCACGCGCCGCCGCGTCCCATCTGCCCCGCGTGCCCGGAGGCCGAGATGACGTGGGAGGAGCTTTCCGGCGAGGGCAAGCTGGCCGCCTTCACCGTGATCCACATCGCGCCAACGATGATGTTGGAGGCGGGCTATGGGCGCAAAAATCCCTACTGTACCGGCGTCGTCGAGCTGGCCGAGGGGCAGCGTATCAGCGCGCAGATCTTGGGCGTGGATGTATCCGACCCGGCGTCGATTGCCATCGGCGCGCCGCTCAAAGTTACCTTCGTCGAGCGCGGCGCGGGCGATGAGCAGAAGACCTACCTGGCCTTTGAACCGGCATAATCGAGCAGGCCGTTTGGCGGAGGAGAGGTGCGCAACCCGCGCGCCTCTCCTCCGCTTCTGAAAATGTTTGGGAACGCGGGCGTCTCGCCCGCCGGCGGACAGGATGTCCGCGTTCCGTTTTCGTTCCTTAGCATTGAGACCGTGTCAACTTTGCGTTATACTGGAGCGAAATGGTGTATTGGGTCAAATGAAAATGTATTGCTTGATCAGGAGGTGAAATTGAGCGAAGGAGTTGTTGGTAGGTTGGTTGTTCGCATTACCCAAATTAACCCGAAGGAGGAAATCTGAAATGAAGATGCAACGCTTATGGAAATTTGTGACGTTGTTGACGTTGCTGGCGCTATTGGTGAGCGCCTGTGTACAGCGGGTCGAGCCGACGCCGGAGCCGACGGAGGCGCCCACGGAAGAGGTCACCGAGGAGCCGACGGAAGCGGAGACGCCGGAGGAAGAAGAAGAGGCCGATGTCCTGAAGATTGGGCAGCTTTCGATGCAATCCGGCACGATGGCGCTCTACGGTCAGCAGCAGCATCGCGGCTTTATGCTGGGCCTGGAGTATATGTCCGGCGGCGAGACCGATGACGAGGGCCGGTACATCATCGCCGGTCGCCCCGTTGAGGTGCTGCTGCGCGATACGGAAGGCGATCCCGAGAAGGGCGTGGCGCTGGCCCGCGAGTTGATCGAGGCCGAGGGCGTGGAATTGCTCCAAGGCCCCGTCAGCTCCGCTGTGGCGGCCGCGCTGACCACCGTCGCCGAGGAGAACGAGATCATCCTGATGGTCGATCCGGCGGCGTCGGCCTTCACCACTGGGCAATACTTCAACCCTTACGTCTTCCGCACCGCCCGCACGAACTACGATGACACGTTGGTTATCGCCAAGTACCTGGTCGAAAACGTGGGCAGCAAGTTCGCGCACATCGGCATCGATAACGCCTTTGGCCAGGGGAGCGGCGCGGCCTTGGAGTTCTCCGTCGAAAAATACGGCGGCGAGGTCGTGGCCGACATCTACGCGCCCTTCGACACCACCGACTTCACGCCCTACATCCAGCAGGCGTTGGACTCCGGCGCCGACTGCCTCTTCCTGACGTGGGCGGGCACCGGCTATGTGACGCTCTTCCAACAGCTTTCGGACCTGGGCGCGCTGGACGAGATGACCGTGGCGACCGGCTACGGCGACAACGCCTCGTTCGCGGCGGTCTACGGCTCGGCGATGGATCAGATCGGGTTGAACGTCTATCACTACACCGTGCCCGATAACGAAATCAACGATTGGCTGACCGAGCGCCACTTCGAGGAGTACAACGAGCCGCCCGATCTCTTCACGGCGGGCGGGATGGCCTCGGCGATTGCGCTGGCGGAAGCGTTGGAGAAGACCGAAGGCGACGCCAGCGGCGACGCGATGATCCCGGCGCTGGAAGGCCTCAAGTTCGAAGGCCCGAAGGGCATTTATCATATCCGCCCCGAGGATCACGTCTGCGAGCAACCGATGAACATCCTCAAGTTGGTGAACCTGGAACCGGATCAGGATGGCGACGGCGTCAACGAGTACGAGTTCTTCGAGACCGTCTACGTCTCCGAGTATGACGAACTGGGCGTTCCCTGCACGTTGGTGGACGAGTATGCCGACCGCTGCGAGACGGTCAGTGAGGGCGAGGCCGAGGTCGAGACGGCAGAGCCTGGGCCGCTGCTGAAGATTGGGCAGCTTTCGATGCAATCGGGCACGATGGCGCTCTACGGCCAGCAGCAGCATCGCGGCTTTATGCTGGGCCTGGAGTATGCCTCCGCCGGCCAAACCGACGATGATGGGCATTACATCATCGCCGGCCGTCCCGTCGAGGTGCTGTTGCGCGATACAGAAGGCGATCCGGAGAAGGGCGTTTCGCTGGCCCGCGAGTTGATCGAGGCCGAGGGCGTGGAATTGCTTCAAGGCCCTGTCAGCTCCGCCGTGGCGGCCGCGCTGACCACCGTCGCCAAGGAGAACGAGATCATCCTGATGGTTGATCCGGCGGCGTCGGCCTTCACTACCGGGCAATACTTCAACCCCTACGTCTTCCGCACCGCCCGCACGAACTACGATGACACGTTGGTCATCGCCAAGTACCTGGTCGAGAACGTGGGCAGCAAGTTCGCGCACATCGGCATCGATAACGCCTTTGGCCAGGGAAGCGGCGCAGCGCTTGAGTATTCGGTCGAGCAGTACGGCGGCGAGGTCGTGGCCGACATCTACGCGCCCTTCGATACCACCGACTTCACGCCCTACATCCAGCAGGCGCTGGACTCCGGCGCCGACTGCCTCTTCCTGACGTGGGCGGGCACCGGCTACGTGACGCTCTTCCAGCAGCTTTCGGACCTGGGCGCGCTGGAGGAAATGACCGTGGCGACCGGCTACGGCGACAACGCCTCGTTCGCGGCGGTCTACGGCTCGGCGATGGATCAGATCGGGTTGAACGTCTATCACTACACCGTGCCCGATAACGAAATCAACGATTGGCTGACCGAGCGCCACTTCGAGGAGTACAACGAGCCGCCCGATCTCTTCACGGCAGGCGGGATGGCCTCGGCGCTGGCGTTCGCCGAAGCGCTGGAGAAGACCGGCGGGGATACCAGCGGCGACGCGATGATCGAAGCGCTGGAGGGTCTCAAGTTCCAGGGGCCGAAGGGCACCTATTACATCCGCCCCGAGGATCACGTCTGTGAGCAACCGATGAACATCCTCCGGTTGGTGAATCTGGAGCCGGATCAAGATGGCGATGGCGTCAACGAGTACGAATTCTTCGAGACCGTCTACGTCTCCGAGTACGACGAGCTGGGCGTTCCCTGCACGCTGGCGGACGAGTATGCCGACCGCTGCGGTGATTTGCCCACGCCGTAGTTTGGGAGTAGGGAGTAAGGAGTAAGCAGTAGGGGGAGTGAGGTGCGGCTGGTTGCGGCGCCTCGCTCCCCCAGGTTCAAAATCCATTATTCTGAATTCATCATTGTTTATTTGATGTTTTGTTGCTTTGACGCTTTGTTATTTTGAGGGGAGCGCGTATGAACGATAACGCAAGACAATCCGATGTCATTCTTGAGACGCAGCATCTGCGCAAGGAGTTCGGCGGGCTGGTGGCGGTGGCCGATGTCAGCGTGCAGATCCGTGCGCGGACGTTGCATTCCATCATCGGGCCGAACGGGGCCGGCAAGACGACCTTCTTTAATCTGTTGAGCGGGACGCTGCCGCCTACCGCCGGGCAGGTCTTCTTCCAGGGGCAGGAGATCACGAACCAGCCGCCCTATCGCATCGCCCATCTGGGGATCGGGCGCTCGTTCCAGATCACCAACATCTTCCCCAACCTGACTGTGCTGGAGAACATCCGCTTGGCGGCGCAGGCGATGGGCGGCGATAACTTCAAGCTCTTCTGGCGCTTCGATCACTTCGACGCCTATCAGGAGAAAGCGATGGCCGTGATCGCGCAGGTGGGCTTGGAGGGGAAGTCGCTATCGCTGGCGCGCAATCTGGCGCACGGCGAGAAGCGCAAGCTGGAGCTGGGCATCATGTTGGCCAGCGATCCGCAAGTCCTGCTCTTGGATGAGCCGACCGCCGGGATGTCCTCGGAGCAGGTGCCGGAGCTGCTGGCCATCATCGACCGCATCATGACGAGCGGCGATAAGACCATCGTCCTGGTGGAGCACCGGATGGATATGGTGATGAGCATCTCCGACGTCATCACCGTGATGCACCAGGGCGCCGTCCTCGCTGAAGGCACACCCAACGAGATCGCGGACAACGCCGAGGTGCAGCGGGCCTATCTGGGCGCGCTCTACGGCGATTTTCGAGAGTAAAACATGAGAGTTTGTAGTCAGGCGCGAAATGAAATGGCGTGCCGTTCGTGCTCTATGAGGATTTGTTATCCTACCTTATGCGAAGTAGGTCGGATTAACAATCCGGCTTACGCTCTTCGCAAGGGTCGCGTAGAAATGAGGAGAGACTATGCAAAATGACACACCAGAAACTATCCTAAAAGTCGAGGATATTCATACCTTCATCGGCCAATTCCACATCTTAGAGGGCGTCTCGTTGGAGGTGAAGCGCGGCAGCATCACGGTGCTGCTGGGACGCAACGGCGCGGGCAAGACGACCACGCTCAAATCGATTCTGGGACTGACGCCGCCGCGCCGGGGGCGGGTCATCTTCCACGGCGACGAGATCCAGGGCAAGCGCGCCTACGACATCGCGCAGATGGGTGTGGGCTACGTGCCGGAACATCGCGCCATCTTCCGCAACCTGAGCGTGGCGGAGAACCTCAAGATCGCCGAGCGCGAGAAGGGTGATCTGGAGCGCAAGGCCGACTTCATCTTCGATCTTTTCCCGGACCTCAAGCGGCTCTACAAGCTGCCGGGCGATCACCTCTCCGGCGGGCAGCAGCAGATGTTGGCCGTGGCGCGCGCGCTCGTGCCCGATAATGACCTCCTGCTCATCGACGAACCGAGCGAGGGCCTCGCGCCCATCCTCATCGAGCAGATGATGGAAGCCATCCGCGAACTGAGCGCCACCACCACGGTGCTGCTGGTCGAGCAGAATTTCATCATGGCCAGCCAGTTGGGCGAGCGCTATTACATCATCGATGATGGCCAATCCGTGCATCAGGGCGCGATGGCCGATCTGGTCGCGGACGAGGCGTTGGTCCAGCGGTATTTGGGCGCGGTCGTGGCGGCGGTGGTCGCGTAGGGGCGATGCAAACCTCACATAAACCATCTGACCTCAAAACTATCCTGCGATTTTTATGTATACCTAGTCGTGGTTGATTGTTTTGGGTTTGCATCGCCCTTACATACATATATGACAAGGAGTGCGTATGAGTTATGAGAAAGTTTGGCGTGAGAACAGGACGTTATTGATTATCCTGGGATTATTGTTGGCGCTGAGTCTGGTCGGGTGGGGCGCGATGGGCACAAAGCCCTTTGTGCGCACCACGCTCTCCGGGCTGACGTTGAGCGCGCTCTACTTTATGGTCGCCGCCGGGCTGACGTTGATCTTCGGCCTGATGGACGTGCTCAACTTCTCTCAAGGCTCGATCTTTATGATCGGGGCCTACGCGGGATGGCAGTTCTACACCAACCCGACCTTCCTCTTTGGGCTGGCGCCGCTGGTGCTGGCCCTGATGGCCGGATTGGCGGCGCGGGATTGGCTCCAATCTTGGGTGGTGACCTGGCCCGTCTCGGATCGCTGGCGGCGCGAAGTGCAAATCGGCCTGGCCCTGTTAGCGTTGGCCGTCGGCCTGGTGGGCGTCTGGGGGATCGATTTTCGCGACCTGGCCGAGACGGCGATGGTTAGCACGATGATGGCCAGCGATCCGCTGGGCGAGGCGACGCCTCAAGAGCCGCTGGCGATCTTCTGGTACCGACCGTTGTTGTTGTTAGTCGCGGGCCTGCTCATCGCCATGATCCAGGCGCGACCGGGCGACGAGACCGTCGTCGTCCACCGCGATGACGTGCGTCAGGGGCGCATCACGATGGGCGTGCTGGTAGCACTGACTGTGTTCTTCACACTGATCCGCGAGGCTGGGCCGTTGGCCGTCCTGCAACTGCCGGGTAACCTACGCTTCGTGCTGGCCCTGATCGTCGGGACGCTCATCGGGGCGGGATTGGGCGCCATCGTCGAGACGACGCTCATCAGCCCGCTCTACGTCCGCCCGCTCTACCAAATCATCATCACGATGGGGCTGGCCTTCGTCATCGCGGAGGTCATCCAGGTGCTGTGGGACCCGCTGCCCTACCAGATGGATCGCCCGCCGCAATTTGCGCAACCCGGCAAAGCGCCCAATATCTTCGCCTGGGTGGTCGGCGGCAACACCACCGTGGACATCTTCGGCGTCGTCTTCCCCTCCTACCGCCTCTTCATCATCTTCTTGGGCGTGGCGATGTTTGGCGGATTGACCGCGCTGCTCAAGTACACGCGCCTGGGGATGATCATCCGCGCGGGCGTGCAGGATCGCGAGATGGTGGAAGCGCTGGGCATCAACGTCAAGCGCGTCTTCACGCTGGTCTTCGCGCTGGGCACGGGATTGGCGGCCATGGGCGGGATCGGCGCGGCGCCCTTTATGCCGGTGGAGCCGGTGATGGGCGATAAATTCTTGATGCAGGGCTTTATCACCGTCGTCATCGGCGGGATGGGGAGCACGACGGGCGCGGCGGTCGGCGCGCTGCTGCTGGGCCTGGCGCGCGCGTTCGGCGATTATCTGGCGTTGAAGTTCAGCCTCACGCCGGCCATCTCCGAGGCCTCGACGGTCATCATTATGGCCATTGTACTGTTGGCGCGGCCCGCGGGCTTGCTTGGGAAGAAGGAGTAGGTGAATGAACGAATCAACGAATGAGCGAATCAGCGAATCGGCGGATGAGGGAATGAACAGAGCGGAGAAGCGGGGGATGGGCGAAAAAATAGTGCGTTGGATCAAGCAAAATTGGGGGATGGCGGCGGTTTTGGCCGCGTTGGCGCTCTTCCCCTTCATCTACAGTGCGTTGACGGGAATCCCCGTGAACGAGGGGCCGGTGAAGTTCTGGCAGGGGCAATTGATCGTGATCTTCATTATGGCCGTCTACGCGATGAGCTACGATCTGCTGTTGGGCTACACGGGCGTGCTCTCGTTCGGACACGCGGCCTTCTTCGGCGGGGGCGCCTACGCGATGGCGCTGTTTGTCACGCACGTGATGCCGGACATCACGGCTAACTACCGCGTGATGTTGGCCGGCGTGAACATCGCCGAGGGCGTGCTGCTGCTGGTGGGCTTTGCGCTGGCGCTGATCGTGGCGATTGTGCTGGGCCTGCTCTTCAGCGTGATCTCCTCGCGGGTGAAGGGCGCGTACTTTGCCATGATCACGTTAGCCATGGCCGAGGCGATCCACATCCTCTCCAAGGCCACCGATTTTGTCGAATGGACGGGCGCCGACGAGGGCTTGCACGGCGTCCCGGTGCCTGCGTGGCTCAATCCCACCCAATTCAGGTTACGCTTCTATTTCATCGCGTTGATCTTTGCCGCGCTGATGTACTTCGCCGCGCGGCGCATCATCAACTCGCCGCCGGGGCGCGTCTTCGTGGCCTTGCGCGAAAACGAGGAGCGTGTCCAGATGATCGGTTACAATCCGGCCATCTACCGCGCGCTGGCCTTCACCACGGCGGCGACCATCGCCGGCCTGGCGGGCGCGCTCTACGCGCTATGGACGATGAGCGCCACGCCGACGATGACCGGCTCGGTGCTGACGATAGATGCGCTGATTATGACCATCTTGGGCGGCATCGGCACGCTCACCGGCCCGATGTTGGGCGCTGTGCTGATGGAATTCTTCGGCCACTTCTTCTACCAGTGGTTCGGCGCGCGCTGGCCCTTAGTCTTTGGCGTCATCTTCATCGCGCTGGTCATCTTCCTGCCCTACGGCATCGTCGGCACCTGGCAACTGCGTCGCGCCCAGGCCGAGCGTGGATGGGAACGCCTGCGCAAGCTGGTGAGCGGTGAAAAATCAGCGGAGTGAGCGGATAGCGGATGGCGATGTGAATGCGTCGGTGGTAGGTGAGACGTATTTCGTAAAGCGTATTGCGTAAAATTCTCTGTGGTGTATTTACGTTGTGGATTCGCAACGGGCGAAAGCTGAAACGCTATCTTCCCAAGTTGTAAGAACAATCGAGACCCGAAGGATGGAGGCACTCCTTCGGGTCTTGTGTTGGGTTGGTGGGGAAATAAAAGTAGGTCGGGATGCCATCCCGACCTACGTAGGGCGCTTTATTGGGGCAAATGCTCGAGGTTCGAGAGTCTGGCTCGGCCTGCGTATTTTGCCCGCTTATTTCTCTACTGCCAATGCCCAAAAAGAACTGTTGGGCTGATGTATTAAGTTGCTTCGCTGAGAATATGTTGTTGAGGTATGAGCTGGATTAAT